>DATFVD010000305.1:0-29986 GCA_035260505.1 Terriglobales bacterium | reverse complement strand
AGGCGAATCCCGCTCGCGGCTCAAAGTTGTGAGTCGTTGGATTGCTCTGCCAAAATTGCTTGACCGGCACAACACAGCCCGGCACCGTTGTCGGCATGACCACCGATGGGCATGGTCCGCTGCCTGGAGGAGCCGTGAGCGCATTGATCAGGCCCGCGCGATTCTTCCGGTCGGTTGGGATGGTAAGCATTTCGTATCTCAATCCCAGATTGAGGGTCAGATTCCGGCGGATGCGCCAGTCATCCTGAATGTAACCACCAAAGAGGTTGTCCTCTACTTCTACGGGAGAGGACGTTCCATTCGGCAGAACAAGAGCCGAGAACAAGTTGCCCGTGAGGAAGTTCTCAAGAGCAGTTACGTTGCCGGTGGTCTGAAAGTTGGCGGTGCCGTTCTGCGACTTTGCTTTCGCACTCGGGAGAATTCTCTCGAACGCGAAACCGGCTCTCAGCAAATGCGCCCCCCGGGCGATCGCTACGTCGTCATAGAACTGGTAGGAGTTATACCTGATCGATGCCTGCCGGAGACTGCCCAGCCCGCCAGCCGTCGCGAGCCCATCTACATTTATGGTTGGAGCAAAGGTTCCGCTCGTGTAACCGAGCGCCGGGTCTCCTGCAGCGGGCGTCAGAGCTTTCAGCGGCACCAGAATATCCCCGGTACTGCGGTTATATCCGAGGCGAACGACGTTCAGCATCTTGGAACTGAAGATGTGCCTTTCCGTGATACTCACCAGTTGGCGGCCGGCATTTAAACGGCTCAATGTGTTTCCGAGACTATCCGGAACTGTTTGAGGGCCATTATCGTAAAGGTAAGTTCCGGACAGCGTGTCGTTTTTCGAAAGAGTGTGGTCGAAGCGGGTGGTGACGAAGTTCTCCGATACGTTGGATAGACCGGTCGTGACATAGTTTCCCGTATCGCCAAAACTGCCGGGATTGAGGCCGAAGTTGGGAAGAGGATAGAGTCCAAGATAGGGGACAATATTTGGATCCACCGTGACCGTTACCGGCGTTCCATCCGCTCGATGCACCTGGCCCGTGCGGGCGTCGGGCGAAGGCACCACGCTATTGAAATTGATGCTCTGCGACTGGCGGACTCCTTCGTAGGCGGCAAAGATGAATGTGCGGTTTTTGCGTATCGGGCTGCCCGCTGCCGCACCAAATTGAACGCGGTGGAAGGGCGGAATTTTGGGTGCATCAAAGAAATTTCTGGCGTCGAATATCTTGTCGCGATCAAAAACAAATGCGCTTCCGTGCAGGTCGTTGGCGCCTGATCGCGTGACTGCATTGATGACGGAACCCGAAGTACGCCCGTACTCGGCGGTATAGGATGTGGTTACAACATTAAACTCCTGGATTGCATCTACGCCAAGATTCGCGCCGATAACGCTGCCGGGAGCCCCGTTCGAATAATCGTTTTCATTGATGCCGTCGACACGATACGTGTTCTCGTAAGGGCTATGGCCGTTGCTTGCCAGCTGATTGCCGAAGCCGCGAACTCCGCGGTTGGAATTACCGGTGGTTGGTTCCTGTGCTCGAACGCTGACGACGCCCGGCTGTAGAACCGCGAGCTGCGTCCAGTCTCTGCCATTCAGGGGCAGATCGACGATGCGCTGCTGCTCAACCGTCGCGCTGACAACTGAGGTATCGGTTTCAACATCGGCTGCGGCTGCCTGCACTTCGACATGCTCGGCCGTCGTTCCAACGGTCAGAGAGACATCCAGGTTTCGGATCGCCCCTACCGTGAGTTGGAGGTCGCGCTCCACCCGTGTCGCAAAGCCCGGAGCCGAAACAGTGACGGAATAGGTGCCCGGTTGAAGGCTCGGCGCGTTGTACAGCCCCCTCTCGTTGGTGGTCACGTTACGGACTTCGTCAGTTGCGGTGTTTCTGATCGTCACGCTCGCCGACGCGATGATGGCCCCGGATCGATCTGAAACCTCGCCCGACAGGGTTGCTCCCGCTAGTTGGGCCCAGACTGCTGGACCACCGGATAGAAGAATTAAGCTGAGAGAAATGACCGAGAGGAATACGGTCGCGAGGTCGGAGAGTCGTCTGGGGACCATAAGAACCCCTCCTAATTGGTTGTTGCGATAAAGTGTCTACAATAGTATAGTAATTGTGTAGACAGATTACAAGCCGGTCGGCAGTTTAGGAGAGGCACACCATTCTGTCAAGGGAAATTTGGCGAATTATGGTTAAGATGGATTTCGCGAACATTGTGGAAGCGCGTGGTTTCCCTACGCAGCTCCACGGCATGCAAGGCAGGTGCGTTCTGTCGAAGTCTAGAGCGAAAAAAGAAGCACCAAAAACGCTGGTGGATGACCTGGTCTCGAGACTGGAAGGAGCAATTTTCCGCGGGGAGTTTCCTCCAGGCACGCGCATTCGTGAGGCCAGAATCGCAAGCCAGTTAGGAGTCGGCCGCGGCCCATTGCGAGAGGCCGTGCGCCGACTAGAAGGCCGCAAGTTGGTGGTTCGGCATCCGAATCGCGGCACCTTTATCGCGACGCTTACTTCAGCGGAGCTCACTGAACTGCTTGAAGTGCGTGAAGCCCTGGAGGTAGAAGCTTGCCGGCTTGCGGCTAAGCGGGTTACGAAGGAAGGGCTTGAGAAGCTTCGCCGGACTTTGCGCCGGCATATGGAGGTCGAGGCCGACAAGCTATTGGATCTCTACAGTGACTGGCACAACTTCGACTTCCACTATCAGATTGCCCTGGCCAGTGGGAACCAACGCTTGATTGACCTGCTCTGCGGAGATATCTGGTGCATCATGCGCCTCTACCGATACCCAGGGATTCTCAGTCGGGGGCGGACCCCACTTGGACAAGCGGACCATGAGGCCATTCTCGACGCGCTTGAAGCACACGACCCCGACGCCTGCGAGCTGCTGATGCGCAATCATCTTGCTCACGCTCAGGAGGCTCTATTACACGGTATTCCCGCGACCAGTCACACCGCACGGAAGAAATAATCTGGATGAAATACTCCATAAGGGTGCCTTAAAATCGTTTGGCCCTCTGAAGAACTGTAGACAGTTAATGCGGCTGTATGTATACCTTATTGGAAAGTTCTATGCCAGACAACGGCCGAATCCGCTTCATCGCCCCGGTAGGAAGTGTGGGGGGAGGAATCAGTGCTGATGCTCTGGCCGAGGCGCTGGGGCAGCCGACTGACTTCATTGCCTGCGACGCAGGGACCACCGATGCAGGCCCCTTTTCACTGGGAATGGGGATTCCTGCCTTTCCACGAGAGGCTGTAAAGCGCGACCTGTCTCTGATGTTGCGAGCAGCGCGAAAGGCGAACATTCCTGTAATCGTTGGCTCGGCAGGCACAGCAGGCGGAGATGTGCACGTTGACGGAGTCCTGGAGATCGTTCGTGAAATCGTTGCGGAACACAAACTGACGCTGCGCACAGCCGTAATCTATTCGCAACAGGACAAGACCTACCTCAAGAACTTGCTCAAACAAAGCCGCATCATTCCGCTAAACCCGGCGCTTCCCATCAGCGACCACGTCATCGATCGCAGCAGTCGCATCGTGGGTATGATGGGCGTAGAGCCGCTCCAGCAGGCGATCGGGGACGGGGCGGATTTTGTTTTGGCTGGACGCTGCAGCGATTCTGCTCTATTTGCAGCGATTCCGGTCATGCGTGGATTCCCGCCCGGGCTGGCATGGCATGCCGGCAAAGTGTCCGAGTGCGGCACCCTGGTCTGTGAAACGCTCGGCAAGGGCGTGATCTCTACTACTGTTAGTTATGACGAGATCACTATTCGCCCATATGGCGATGGCTTGCGCTGCACGCCGCAAAGCGTGGCGGCTCACGGACTCTACGAGAATGCCGACCCTTTCCTGCATCGCGAGTGCTCGGGAACCCTTGACCTGAGGAACGCAACTTTTGAAGCGATCGACGACGTGACGGTTCGGATTCGCGGCACTGAATTTTTTTCTGAACCGGTCTATACGGTGAAGCTGGAAGGGGCGGAATTGGCAGGCTATCAGAGCATCATTATAGGAGGGATCCGCGATCCCTACGTGATCCGCCAGTTGGACAGTTGGCTCGGTTCCGTACGGAACTATATTGACGACATGGTTGCTCGAGTACTTGGTGACCAGGCTGACAAGGGCTCATACAACCTCGTTTTCCATGCCTACGGGATCAACGCGGTCATGGGAAAGCTGGAGCCGGAGGCGAAGAATCTGCCGCATGAGGTGGGAATTGTGCTTGAAGCAACGGCGCCCACACAGGACGTGGCGCACAAGCTTGCCGAACTGAGCCGCCAGCCGCTCCTCCACTATCCGATCAAAGAATGGGCCGGTTCCATCACAGCGTTCGCATGTCTTCACAACCCCGCCGTAATTGATCGAGGTCCGGTATATCGCTTCAACCTGAATCACGCCGCGGTTCCCTCGACGCCGCTTGAGATGTTTCGTATGCACTTCGAAGATCTGGATGGCTCGACGCAATCATGAAACTGGCCGACATCGCCACTTTGATTCGAAGTAAGAACGCCGGACCCTTCACGCTTACCTTCGACATCATGTTCGCCGACCAGGCGAGCTACGATCGAGTCAAAAACTCCGGAGTCTTGACGCAAGCTTCATTCGCCAAACTCTACGGGTGCCCGGAAGAGAAGGTACTTTTTTTTCAATGCGACAATGCGCTTGCATTTAAGTTCAGCATCCCGCGGCCGCTGACGCAGGGCGAACCCGGCGACGGGGACATGCATGGTGGCCAGCAGTTCGTGCCGTTAATGAATGTGGAGATCCGTTAATGCGTTGATGTGATGACCGACGGTACCCCTCCCTCCGCGGATTCCCGTCGTTACTCCTGTGTCGCTGTGAGCCTTGTGCGAGGGCCAAAAAGTCCGACTGTGACAACCACGATTGCCATACTGCACGCGATAAACGCAAAGACACCGAAGGGGCCAAACCGCCGCAAAAGCAGCGCGATCACAAAACTCGAAACAACAATCGACAGGCGGCTGAAGGAATAAACGAAACCAACGCCACGAGCACGCAAAGATGTCGGATACATTTCCGCCTGGTAGGCGTGATATGCGAAGGAAAGCCAATTATTCGATATCGTCAGCAGTATTCCCAGCGTGACCAGCAGGAGGCTGCCTGCCGGGCGCGAGAAGAGCAATCCGAGGACTGCGGCAAAACTGGCGGCAAGAACGATGTGCCACTTGCGCTCTATTTTGTCGGCGATGGGAACAAACAGAAGCGGGCTGAGTGGATAAACGATTGAAATGATGAAGGTGTATTGCAGGCTGCGCAGAATCGTAAAGCCCTGAGAGATGAGAAGCGTCGGCAGCCAGTTCACCAGACCGTAGAACCCACTGGCTTGGAAGATGTTCAATACGATCAGCACCAAGGTACGACGTAGATACGGATTTCGAAAGAGCGAAGAGAAGGAGGTGTATGCCGCGACTTCCTGACCAGCGGAGCCTGCATCCTGCGGACTATTTTGCGAGCTATCCTGCGAACGATCCTGCGAACTATCTTGCGAACCATCTTGCGAACTATGACCAGCTAAACCCTCTGAATTCGGTTCAATCTTCGCTTCGATCTTCGCAAGCACGACGTGGGCTTCTTTGAATCTGCCTCTTTGCAGAAGCCATTGCGGTGATTCCGGCACCTGACGCCGGATATAGTAAGCAACCAGGGCGCCGACCGCCCCAATAAGGGCAACCCACCGCCAACCGCCGACGCCCAGCAGGTCGCGGGGCAGCAGCAGCCAACTCAAGAAGGTCGCTACCGGGATGGCTACAAGCTGGATGCACTGGTTGATAGCGAAAGCTCTTCCACGAACGCTCGCCGGAACCAATTCGGCAATGTAAGTATCGATGGTCACCAGCTCCAACCCAAGGCCAATGCCCGTGAGAAATCGCCAGGCGTCAATGCCAACGGCTGAATGCTGGAGGGCCATCCCGAGAGTGGTAACGGAGTACCAGAGCATCGAGAATATAAAGATCGTGCGGCGCCCGAATCTGTCGGCGAAGGCTCCCAACACCGCGCTGCCGACAAAGAGTCCAGCGAAGGTTGCAGCGGCAAAGCTGGCTTGGTCCGTAAGTCCCCAGAGCCCGCGTGAGTCTTCATGGAAGATCCCGGCGCGAATCAGTCCCGGGCTGAGAGTGGCGGTAAGGGCCAAGTTATAGATTTCGAAGCATCCACCCAGGGAGAGCAATGCAACCAGCTTCCAGGCGTACGGAGTCGCCGCCCCCACTGAAACGTGCCTCGTGGCACTAACTGCACCCGAACCAGTCTGTCGAGTTGATTGCAGTTCAGTTTGCTTCATGGACGTTGTATTCGACCGGATGCCGCGCCGAAGAGAATCTTCTTTGAAACCGGACCGGCGCATCCGGTTGGCGCGAAATGCGTTTATCTCCATTGAGCGTGCCCCGCTCCTGCGTTCAGCAGAGCTTGCCGATGGAACGCGACCGAGCGTCGGGCGTCGATCGAGAAGGAGTGTTCCCTGGCTCGGTGATCTCCATTCTGTTGGACGAAATCAGGGCGTGCCGTAGGGAAAGGTTGGTTTTGTGTCAGGATTTGTAGCGGATGGTCTCCTGGCCGCAACCTTCAATGAACGGTCCGGCTTCAGCTGTCATTCCGGAAACAGATCATAGTCGCGGTCCTGGTCTCGCACTTGCTCCTGGCAATTGGGCTGACGCTGGCCATTGTGCTCTACAGCCGCGCCCAACTCCTGTCGGATTTCAGCATCATGTTGGCAGGCCGGGCTGATTCAAAGTTGGCAGTAATTCACGATGCGGAAGATGAGAACAAAACAACGGGCACGTTCCGTGACGGATCGGGATCTGAGCCTTCATCCCTTCGATCACCTGAAAACTAAAAGTTGTGAAGGTGTCGATCTTCCTGGTCGTCGTTCGTCGTGTAAATAGAAGTCACAAATCGCCTTGTAGGATGCAAACGGACGCCGTAATCGTTTCGAACAAGAAAAGCAAGATGCTCCATAGCCCTGCAGCGACTAAGTCGTGGGGCCAATGCCTCCTGACAAGACACTCTAGACACACGATGTTACCGGCCATTGCGCGTGGGCGCCTGACTAAAGTTTGAATCTGTTTTGAATCCTTTGCGGGGTTGGGAAAATCTGATACCGATACGCGCCGCAGTCGTCAGGGATCGGATACAGATTCGTGGCCAGCGGCGATCGCGTGGATTGTCGTTCGTGGGCGCGTTGTTTCGGTGTATGAAAGACGCTAACAAGGGGTATTCATGGCAAAAAGGATGATTTTGATGTTGGCCCTCGCGACGCTGGTCGTCGCGAGCCTTGGCTTCGTGAAGTTCCGGCAAATACAGACCGCAATTGCGCAGGGTTCCAGCTTCCAGCCGCCTCCGGAGGCCGTCACGACGGTTGTGGCGAAACAGGAGACGTGGCTGGGAACGCTGAACGTAATCGGCACTGCAGCGGCCGTGCAGGGTGTCACGGTAAGCGCAGATCTTCCAGGTACCGTCGACCGCATTGCTTTCGAGTCCGGCAAGTCTGTGAATGTCGGGGACGTGCTCGTGGAACTCGACACGCGGCAGGAACGTGCCCAACTGGCTGCCATGGAAGCCCAGCGTGACCTTGCGCGCATTAATTTCGGTCGCATGCAACAACTGGTGAAGGAAGGTGTCATCGCCCAGACGGAATTTGACAACGCAACCGCCCAGCAGAAGGCGACGGAAGCTCAGGTCGGAGAGATTCGTGCCACGATTGCGCGGAAAACGATCCGGGCGCCGTTCGCGGGAATCCTGGGTATCCGCCAGGCTAACCTGGGGCAGTACCTGTCAGCCGGCGAAGCCATAGTTTCCCTGCAATCGCTGAATCCGATCTATGTGAACTTTGGCGTACCGCAGCAGACAGCCGCCCAAGTGCGGGTCGGCCGCGCCTTGAGTGTCTCGAGTGATTATGTCAGCGGCATCAAGTTTGCCGGGCGAGTCACGGCCCTTGACTCGATCGTGAACGAGGCGACCAGAAATATCCAGGTGCAGGCGACCCTCGCCAATCCTGGAGGCAAACTACGTCCCGGCATGTTCGTGCAGGTGGAAATAGTAACCGGGACGGACCGTCCGGTGATCGCGCTCCCGGCGTCAGCCATCAACTATGCGCCGTACGGCGATTCGGTCTACGTCGTCTCCGATCTTAAAGACCCCCACGGCAAGGCCTACCGCGGCGTAAGCCAGCGCTTCGTCAAGCTGGAGGGTTCGCATGGCGATCAGGTTGCAGTTGTCTCGGGTGTTAAGCCCGGGGATGAGGTTGTAAGTTCGGGCGTCTTCAAACTCCGCAACGGCGCAGCCGTCCAAGTCAACAATAAAGTCCAACCGGGAAACAATCCGGCTCCCAAGCCTGAGGACAGCTAAATGAAGTTTACTGATCTATTTATCAAGCGGCCGGTCCTCGCGGTCGTCGTCAATCTGGTGATCCTGATCGCCGGCTTGCAAGCGATCCGTTCGCTAAGCGTGCGGCAGTATCCGCGCAGCGATATCGCGGTGGTGCAGGTCACGACGGTGTATGTCGGTGCCAACGCGGACCTTGTTCGCGGTTTTATTACGACGCCGCTCGAGCGCGTCATCGCCAGCGCGGACGGCATCGATTACATGGAGTCCTCGAGCGCACAGGGGCTCAGCACGATCACCGTGCACCTGAAGCTCAATTACGACACCAATGCGGCGCTCACTCAGATCCAGGCGAAGCTCGCGCAGGTACGCAATGACCTGCCCCCGGAGTCCCAGGCGCCGGTCATCGATCTGCAGACCGCGGACAATCAGTTTGCCGCAATGTACCTCGGTTTTTCATCGGCCAGCCTCGACCAAAACCAGATTACCGACTATCTGACGCGGGTCGTTCAACCGAAGTTAAGCGCCATCAACGGCGTGCAACGCGCCGACATCCTCGGCGACCGTACCTTTGCCATGCGCATCTGGCTTAAGCCGGACAAGATGGCATCTCTCGGCATCTCCGCTTCCACGGTGCGAGACGCATTATCGAAGAACAATCACCTTTCGGCGCTGGGGCAAACTAAGGGTTCGATGGTGTCGGTGAACCTGATCGCCAACACCGATCTCCGGACCGCGGACGAGTTTCGCCAACTGGTGATCAAAGAAGACAAGGGAGTCATTGTCCGGCTCGGCGAGATTGCCGACGTCGTGCTGGGCGCGCAAAACTATGAGCAAGACGTCCGCTTCAACGGGGAGACGGCGACGTTCATGGGGATTTGGGTGCTCCCGACCTCCAACTCACTTGAGGTGATCAAGCAAGTCCGCGCAGCGATCCCCGAAATCCAATCACAATTGCCTCCCG
Source organism: Terriglobales bacterium (assembly GCA_035260505.1). Classification (GTDB taxonomy): domain Bacteria; phylum Acidobacteriota; class Terriglobia; order Terriglobales; family Acidobacteriaceae; genus Acidiflorens. Next base: position 20,695 of record DATFVD010000305.1, on the reverse strand, counting down.
GCATGAAAGCCGGCATCCCTTACGATTCGACCGCGTACATTCAGGACGCCATCAACGAAGTGTTGAGCACTCTCACCGAGACTCTACTCATCGTCATCGTCGTCATCTTTTTATTTCTGGGGTCGTTCCGCTCGGTGCTCATCCCGATCGTCGCCATTCCAATTTCTCTGATTGGCGCCGTTTTCCTGATGTTGTTGGCCGGTTTCACCATCAACCTGTTGACTCTGCTGGCGATTGTGCTCTCGGTCGGATTGGTGGTGGATGACGCCATCGTGATGGTGGAGAACGTCGAACGGCATATTCACCTCGGAAAGCCTCCGTTCCGCGCGGCTCTGGATGCGGCCCGCGAACTGGTGGGTCCAATCATCGCCATGACGATTACGCTGGCTGCGGTATATGCGCCGGTCGGCATCCAGGGCGGTCTGACGGGCGCGCTGTTCCGCGAGTTCGCGTTCACCCTTGCAGGGGCTGTCATCGTTTCGGGAGTAGTAGCGCTGACCCTGTCTCCAATGATGGGTTCCAAGCTGCTCCGCGCCGGAGACACCGAGCGTGGTTTTGCCGGCTGGATCAACCGCCGTTTCGAGAGCGTACGTAGTCTTTATTCAAGGATGCTCGTCGGGATACTGCAGTACAGACCCGTGGTCCTGGCTCTCTGGGCGATTGTCGTCCTGTTGATAGTGCCGTTCTATATGTTCTCGCAGCGCGAACTGGCTCCAGCTGAGGACCAGGGCGTCGTCTTCGGGGTCATTCAGTCCTCCGCGAACTCCACTCTTGATCAGACCAACTTGTTCACGACCCAGGTCTACGATGTTTACCACTCGTTTCCTGAGAGCGAGAGCATTTTTCAGATCACTTCTCCGAGCGGCGGTTTCGGAGGTATGGTCACCAAACCGTGGAGCCAGCGGAAGAAGACTGCTCAGCAGTTACTGGTCCAGTCAGTCGGACCGCTGTCCAAAATCCCGGGCATACGCGTAATCCCATTGACGCCAGCACCGCTGCCCGGAGGTGGAAATTTCCCGGTCGAGTTCGTGATTACTTCGGCAATGGAGCCCAGGCAACTCGATGCATTCGCTAAACAGCTTGTAGGTAAAGCATTCGCAAGCGGCCTGTTCATTTTCGCCGATTCCGACTTGAAGTTTGACCAGCCGCAAACCGAAGTTGTCTTCGACCGTGACAAGGTTCGTTCCCAGGGCGTCGATCTGACCCAGGCCGGTCAGGATCTCGCCACGATGCTCGGTGGGGACTATATCAACCGTTTCAGCATCCAGGGCCGGAGCTACAAAGTCATTCCGCAGATCAAGCGCGCGCAGCGTTTGACAGCCGATCAGCTTGAACAAATTTATGTCACAGGATCGGATAAGAAACTTGTCCCGCTGTCTACTTTTGCCAGCCTGAAAACCACAACCGAGCCGCGGCAGCTGAACAAGTTCCAGCAACTCAACGCAGTGACAATTCAGGCAGTGATTCCGCCCAATGTGCCGTTGGATAAAGCGCTCACTTTCCTGGAAGACCAAGCCAAGCAGATCCTGCCGCAGGGCTTCACCGTCGACTACGCGGGCGAGTCACGTCAGCTGCGGGTCGAGGGCAGCAAGTTTCTCGGTACATTCTTACTGTCTGGGATTCTGATCTACCTGGTGCTGGCGGCGCAGTTCGAGAGCTTCCGCGATCCGTTCATCATTCTGGTCGGTTCAGTTCCGCTGGCTCTTTCCGGGGCGCTAATGTTCTCCTTCCTGGGTCTGACAACGCTTAATATCTACAGCCAGGTAGGATTGATCACGCTAGTCGGTCTGGTGTCGAAGAATGGCATTCTGATCGTGGAGTTTGCCAACCATCTTCAGGAAACCGGAAAGGAGAAGCTTGCAGCCATCATCGAGGCGGCGACCACGCGGCTTCGCCCGATCCTGATGACGACCGCAGCAACCGTCGTTGGCCACTTCCCGCTGGTTCTGGCGAAAGGCCCCGGAGCGGGTGCGCGCAACAGTATCGGCATCATGCTTGTCAGCGGCATGATCATTGGAACGGCATTCACGCTGTTTGTCGTGCCGTCGATCTACATGCTCGTCGCGCGCAAGCATGTGGCTGAATCCGCTGAGGAGGCTAGTCGCAATGCTGGGCTATCTGAGCCGGCAGAAGCTGTGGTGTAGGGATTCGCATTCGCGCGGCAATAAGAGTGAACCTGTAATGACGCCGCCCGCTTTTCATTTCACGTTGCCTGGTCGATGGTTCTGTTCGCGCCGAATGTAGATCGGCAGCTTCCTATCTTCCGTTTGCCAGAGGGTAAGGCGCATGGAGGCTACCGCCGGCGTGGTCTCATTGCGGTACTTCCAGGCGGAACAAGCGGACTGCGCCGGGCATAGTATCCGAAGGAGACTACGCCGGAAGGACTGTTCAAGTCTGCCAGGTCCGTCTCGACGAAGAAGCCGTGATCCTGATCAACCGTGTAAAAATCTGCCGGAAATGGTTGGTTGTGGCTGATAAATGGACTGCTTGCACCCGGGATTGCGGGGGTACCATTTTCGAGAAGTTCCGCGAAACAACCGCTGATCGGCGTTCCCGCTAAACAATCTGTGGAAGTTGGGGGAGAGCCGAAGAAGGGTGCGTTCAGCGTGACAAAGAAAGGCGCGCTGACATCAGCAACTCCAGTCAGGGTTTGGGCTGCCGCGTCCGCAGTCATCCAAGAGGTGCTGTCACTTTCGCTACCAAAACTCCCCTGGGTAAAGCTGGACCCGTAATCGCCGGCGAATGTTAGAGAAGTCGATTGCGGATAGGCGATTCCCGCTCCGAGAAAGGGATAGTTGGGAGTAACGGCGTTATCTCCGGCCGCTAGAACCAGAGCAGGACCAGTTCCATCACCAGTAAGGTAAAAGAACGATCTGATGGCCGAGATACGAGGGTTTGGCTGTGGGTTGAAATGGTTGAAGGTCACGCCGACACGGCCGTTTGTGGCAACTATATAAGTTCCAACGAATGTTGCGCTGATCTGAGCACCGGAGAAGTTCGGTGGTTGCGCGGTGTTCTGCTGAAGAAATGTGTCGCTGAATCCGTTAGTCACAACTCCGTTCCCGTCTGGGCTGAACAGTCCGACGGAGTTCACAGTGGCCGGAATGGTATTGCCATTGCTGAGGTCTGCCCCAAGAACACCGAACACATAAGTCCCCTGAAACGACGCGTTGGTAAAAGTTCCCGTGGCGGCGCCCTGGCTGATGGCGAGTCCGGCGGTCGAACCCAAGCCGGCGCCTGAAGTGTTGTCGCTCTCGATCAGCTTTATGTGGGAGCTGTCTACGATATAGCCCGTGAAGGTGAACGCAGTTGTGCTGGGAAAGAGGGGTACGTCCAGATTTAAAGTGACGGCACCGAAGGCGTCGGGACTTGAGAGCGACCCCGTTAGCTTCTTGTTGTTAGTGGTTGGCAATGGCACTCCCGACAGATACTGATCGGCCACACTGCCTTTCCCCGTGGACAGCAGGTCAAGATTGAGAATGCCACCGATCGCTGTAGGGGAACCAGTGTTCAGGTCACTGCCGCTCACTACGAAGGCATAGCTACCCGTGGGCGCCGCGGTGCCGGTCTGTAAGTCCATGGTTCCGCTGGCGGTGACTCCGGTGCATGCAATACAGACGGGCGGATTCTGATTATCAAAGAGATCGCCTTGCGTGATCAGCGCCTGAGAACTGTTCAGGAACGCCATGGTAAACGTCTCCACGCCGTTCCCGCCGATGTCGTTGTCCCCCGTATTGAGTGTGATGGTCCCCCGTCCGTCGGCACCGAGAAAATAGCTGCCGCCGGTAATGAGGTCCGTCGTGGACACGAACGCTCCAAGGATTGTGTCGAAGAAGTTAATCGTCTGCTCGCCAGACGTAATTCCTCCGTTTCCGTCGAGCGTGATTACACCAGCGAACTGATAATTGGGACCGCCGTTAGCATCTACGCCCTGGGCTTGAAGGACATAGGTACCCATGAGGTTGTTGCCAAAGCCGGTAATGTTGATGGGAGCGAGGACGTTTTTTGTGTGATCCGCGGTAGCGAAGGCCACAATATCAATCCTCTGATTGTTTCCAGTAAGGCTCGCTGGTGGCGTGTAGGTTGTAGGGCTTCCGCTGTCGGTGTGCAGAGAACTGAGCGAGCCGCAGTTGCCAACATTTGAGCATGTCAGCGACCAGTCCACTCCGGAGTTGCTTGAATCATGGCTTACGACCGCCGTGAGGGGGGTCACGGCGTTAATCAAAATCGACGCGGCAGGCGCGGGCTGATAGGCAACCGTGATATTGGGCGGCGGTGGCGGTGGCGGATTCTGCACATTGAACGTGTTGCTGCCGCACCCGGCAAGTACTGCCGTCATCGCTGCTGACAGCAAAAAGAGAATCCATCGTCTGGTTGCCACTGCTAACCTCCTTGAGTTGCGTCGTTAAAACTCGCGTGCGGGAATATCCCTAACTTGACAGCCCAGTCTCAGAAACTAGTTCACAAATAAATAAGGAGGACTCGCCGAAGTTATTGCCCCGTACCGCGCAGATATACAGTTTGGGGATTACCGGGAGTGCCGGCCGACCCCAAGGTATAAAGAATGTTCAGACTTCCCTGATTGAGTCCCACGGCCTTGGGTTTGAACGTTACGGTCAACGTGCAGGTTGCGCCCGAAGCCAGGGTAAAGGGGCAATCGTCAGTCTCGGAATAATTGCCTTTTACCGATATCTTGGTGTAGAAGTTCACGCTCGTTGCCTGGGCCTGATCGTTGAGGAGCGTAATGGTTTGCGGTGCGCTGGTGCTGCCCACCGCCTGACCGCCAAAATCCAGCCCAGCGGATGGAGACATCCTCAGCGGACTTGCCGCATTGGCTTTTAACTCCACAGGAAAACGCCCGCTATCGTTCTCGCAATCGGATGTTGCTCCGGTGGGGAAGAGAGCGGATTCACACTGCACGGTGTTCAGCTGCAGAAAATAATCGAGAGCGCTATTAATAAAGGTGGCTGGCTGCGGTACAAACACAATCTGCATGCTGCAGGTGGCCTGAGGGGCGAGATCCGTACCGGTACAGGTGTCCGAGGAGATCTGGAAGTTGGGCAACTCGGTTTGCTGATCGGCGTCGCAGTTGTAATAGACAGTCAGGTACCCACCAGCATCTTGCAACGACATGCCCCCGGTCACTGCTTGTATGCCAGCCACTGTGCCGTTGTCTTGCACCGGACGCAGGAGCGGGGTCTGGCCGTTCGAGAATTGGCAAGGCGTTGTTCGTGGCCCCACGATCTTCACGGGACCTGCGCTATGGTTGGTGAAAGAAAGCAATTGGGGCAGACTCGCTTCGCCAACTGCTTGGGCGCCGAAATCGAGTTCGGGAGCCGAGGGTTGAATGAAGCTCGTCCCAGTGCCTGAGATGGGCACAGTAAAATTGGGATCGTTGTCGGCCGTTACGGGGCTCGTGACCGTCAGGGTCGCGCCCAGAGGAAGCGGGCACTGGGCAGGCGGAGTCCCGCCCCCTTTCGCATCCGGCACCCACGTGCAGCTCTCCTGAGGGACAAAGCTAACCGTGACGATGCAAGACGTTGGCGCATTTGGCCCGCCGAGAGTGAAACTGTTCGTTCCCGCAGGGCCACCGTTCGGGCCACAATTGTCTGTAAACATGAAATTCAGTTGGCCGTTGAAATCGGTCGGGTTTCCAGGCTGCGGATTTAACGTCAAACCGTCCAGTTGATGACCCGAGATGTTTGTGAGCGTGATCGGCTGCGACGTCGCAGTCGAGCCCAACGTTTGCAAAGGAAAAGTCAGGAGCGCCGGAGACAGCGTGATCGGCTGCTGGCAAGGGCTTGAGCTGCCCACCGCCAGACAGATGTACCCGACGTCTTCGAAGTTACCATTGTTGCTATTAAGGCAGGCCTTCGTATTCACTACGTATCCTGTTCCAACCGAGTGCAGGACGGACCCGTTGGTCGTGGAGTCGAAAGTGACGGGATACGCGCCATTACCGCCTAAGTTGACTTCGCTGGCTGGCACGCCAATCTGACCGGCATTCGATCCGTCCGTACCGATGAGTTGAAGAATGACCGTATTGCCGCTGATTTGGCCATTGACGGAAACCGAACCAGAGGGAATACACGGGTAATTGCTAAGAAGGGTCGTCGGGTCGATAAAGCTCAAAGAACCGGTGATCGTGGCGTTGCTGGCCCCGATATTCTCTCCCTGGGTGAGCAATCCCGTTAGCGGGAAATCCCGATTGTTTAAGGTGGTACCGTCGAAGGACGCGCTGCTGCTGATACTGTGGAAAGTCCCGGTGATTGTTCCCGTGACCGGCGGCACAGACTTTGCGGTCCAGGACACTCCAGTTTCAGCGGCCCCGCAAGGTGTACTGCCATCAGAAGCCGTTCCTGCAGTGGATGTATAAGTGCCATTGTCGATGGCCGAGCCATCGGAACGCAGCGTTCCAGTCAAAGTAAAAATCTGTGAGCCGGCTACTGCGGTGAGGGTTACGGTCTGGCCGCTGAGGGTCCCGGTAATCGCAGCGGTTCCGCTGTTGCACGGATTCACGAGCGGCGGTTGGATATTCGGTGCCGAGACTGCATAGACCGCCTGACCCGTCACCGAGCCATTTTTCTGCAGCAGAAATCCACCCTGAAGACCCCCGGTGAATGAACTGTCCCCCGGACTCGCAAGAGAGAACTGCCAGTTGCCCGAAAGCGAAGCATTTTGTTGCGGGGCGCTGGAAGAGCCGCCCCCACACGCCGACAGCGTCATCGTGGCGAACAGCAACAAAATCCACAAGCACCGGAAATAATGAGGACGGCAGAGCACGGGCGAAAGCGACTCACGGTCCGTGCTACGTACTACTGGATTCTTAGTTAATCTCCGCATGACGCTCCACGTTCCTGGAAGGTGCGATGGCTTGAGCCGGGTTCGGGAGGCGAGGCCACCACGGCACTAACGCCGATGCCGGTGATGGGCACCGCAAAGGCCGTATCGTTGTCCGCGCTCGCGGGACTATGAACAGTTAGCGTTGCGCTCAGTGCAGACGCCTCCTGAGGCGTAAAGGTAACCGTGAGCGTGCAAAACTGTCCTGGAAGGAGAGAGAAAGTCGATCCGATGCTATTGGGAGGAATGTCGCAGGTGTCGCCCGTCACCGTGAAATTAGTAGCACCACCGCTTGGGTTGTTCGTAAACGACAATGCCACACCGGACAAAGCAACGCCCGATGGATCGTTGTACGCGAGGGTGATCGTTTGCGCAGTCGAGGTACCCACGTTTTGGGCGGGAAACGTAAGGACGGCCGGAGAGAGCGTGATCGGCTCCTGGCAAGCACCCGTAGTGCCCAACGCCAGGCAGACATATCCCTCGTCGCCTGGGGGATTGCTGCCCGGGCAGGCCTGCGTCGTCACTGCGTATGCTGTTCCAACCAGAGAGTGCAGGACGTACCCGTTCGCCGTGGAGTCGAACGTAACGAGGCTGTTTTCTGGAAGACTGGCCGATGCACCAATCTGACCCAGATTCGATCCGCCGGTACCGAGGAGTTGGAGAACTACGGTATTACCACTGATTTGGCCCTTTAGCGAAGTAGTAGTGAGACAGGGATAGTTCGCAAAGTTCAGTGTGCCAGTGACAGCCACGCTGCTGGCCCCGATATTTTGCCCCTGGGAAAGGAACCCCGTCACCTGAAAATCTTGATTAGTCAGGCCCGAGGCACCGCCCGTGCTGTGAAAGCTGCCGGCGATTGTTCCCTGGAGCGGGGGCACCAAGATTGCGCTCCATGTGGTTTGAGTCGTCGCGATCCCGCAACCTGCACCGTCGGTCGAACTATACGAGCCGGACATGGTCGAGCCATCGAGACTCAGCGTTCCGGTAAACGTAAAGGTCTGTGCTCCCGCTACCCCCGTCAGAGTTACGCTCTGGCCGGTGATCGTTCCGCTGATTGAGGCCGATCGACTGTTGCACACTGCCGGGGTTCCGCCGCTTCCCGCCGGCGGCTGCAACGTAACCGAGTAGACTACGGTCCCCGTCACCGACCCTTTGTTCTGCACCAGGAAGCCGCCCTGCACGCCGCCTGTGAACGAAGGCTGGGTCGGATCGGGGTTGATCTGCTCTGCCATCGCAAACTGCCAGTTGCCTGAAAGCACTGCGGGGGGTGGCGACCCACCGGAAGAAGCGCCTCCTCCGCACGCCGAGAGCATCATCGCGCTGGCGAGCAACAAAACCCACAGACTCTTCACGTACCTCCTGCCACATTCGGGCGGGAGTGATTGGTGATTCGTCCGACGGGGCACCGGATTTCGGGTCAATTTCTGCATGATGGTACTCGTCCTAGAAAGCTAGCTTCAGACCGAACTGAATCGTGCGCGGCCGATGCGCATTCAGCGGGTGCAAAAAGGAAGCTCCCGTGACGCAATCGGCTCCGTTACCCTTGAACCCCGCGGAATACACGGGGCCGGCGTAACAACTGACGATGTTATTTCCACTGCTGCCCGGGTTATCGGGATCGTAAACCCGGAACTCGGTGTGATTAAAAACATTGAAGGCCTCGGCACGGAACTCAAGATCGCCGGACTCCCGTATCTTGAAATGCTTCAGCAGGGACAGGTCGAAGTTCAGTCGCCTCGGGTTATTCAGGAAGTTCCGCCCAGCGGTTCCGAATGTAAGTCCTCGCGGGGCAACAAACTGCGAGGGATTATCGAGGAGTGGGCCAAAGCTCCGAGAATTGCCGCCCGGCGAGGGCAACGGGAGTCCGCGCGCAACATCCGGGTACGAAGCCGCGATGCCGAGACCGCTGGAAACCCCGGCGTTGTCGGTCACGGAAATGCCGGTGTTGCCGGCACTGTTGATCACCGTGAACGGTGTGCCCGACTGAAAGGTCGTAACTCCTGAAAGCTCCCAGCCATCGAAAATTCGATTCGCGAGCGCTGAACAACAATTTCCCGTGGGCGTGGTCGCGTCCTGCTCTTCGCGATCGTGAGCCCAGTCGCTGAAGAGACGAGGGAAATCCTTAAACGGCAGCCGATACACGTAGCTGATGTTGAGCAAATGACGTTGGTCAAAACTTGAACTCGCGCGGTTCTGACGCAGGTCGTAAGAATCCGGCAGGATCGGATCGCTTCGGTCCGATGAATTGTCCAGCGAGTGGCTATAAGAGTACGAAACTCCGGTCGTGAGCGCTCCGCTGGTGTGGCGCAGCGTGGCCTGAAGGGCGTGATAACTCGAATTGGCAACATTCTGCAATGACAGAACTCTTCCCAGCCCGGGGTAGGGTCGCCCGGGGAGAGAGTTGATATTCGGAATGTTCGGATTCGTGCAAGCCGCTTGCAGATACTTGTAGGCGGGATTTTGCGACGTCACCAGTGTTCCATTTGTAAGCAGGAACGGGGTACTGCCGTCTCCCGGGTTAAGTCCCGACCCCGGAGAGGGAATCGTGCAGTCCGCGATGGTCAGCGGCTCGTTCGGGCCGAAGGGATTTTGGCTCGCGGATAACGGCCGCAACTGGTTGAGCTGACGCTCGATCGTCAAATGTGTTCCCTTGCTGCCCACATATGCAAGGTTGATCACAAATGCGCTAGGGAGTTCTCGTTGAATCCCAAAACTCCATTGCTGAGCATAAGGCCAAACCGCTTTAGTCGGAATTGACGTGACGTCAAGAGGGAAGGCGTCGCCGGCTGCGGGCTGAACTGAGCTCAAAGTCGCCGACGGGCTCTGGCAAGGGTTGACCGAATTAAATGCGGGCCCGTACCCGATACTGCCGATGCAGGGATAGCTAAGAGGAAGTGGTTGCGTCATGCTCAGCACCAGAGGGGCGCTCGCCTCGAGGGAACCGGTATTCGCCTCGTTGCCAGTACCATGCTCAAAGAAGATTCCATAACCGCCACGGATCGAGGTCTTGCCGTCGCCCCACGGATCCCAGGCAAAACCCACTCGCGGCGCCGGATTGAACAGGTGCCCCTTCATGCAGCCTGCGGGCGTGCCTTTCACGCCGCACTGCACCAGGCCCAAGGCACTCACATAACCTGAGGGATCGCCTGCGACCAGTTGGTCGGTTGGTACCGGACTTCCGTTATATAGAAGCTCACCATAACCGGGATCAACCGTAAATACTTTCGGATTGAATCTTGCCGCCTCCCAGTTCCACGCGTTCCGGTTTGTTTCTCTGTAAGTTCCAAACAGACTGATTCTCAATCCCAGGTTCAAGGTAAGCCGGGGAGTAACCTTCCAATCGTCCTGGAAATATGGCTCGGCAATCTGGTAATGCTGATAGTAACGGCGCTGAGCCGAATCCTGGGTAAAGCTCTGAATGAATCCGGACGGCTGATTGGGACGAACATTACTAACTGTCTGAATCATGAAATCGGCAAAAGCATTTCCCGTGCTGTGCGCTAGATTGTCGAAGGTCAGCAGACCTTGTAAGTCGCCGGAGGCCGCACCGATCGCATTGTTAGTCTGATTTCGCTGCGAGTACACGTATTGTGCCCCAAATTGCAGTGTGTGTTTGCCGATGGCTTTCCCGACATCGTCGCGCACAGCATAAGTGGGGTCGCTGTGGCCCCAGGGCATATAAGAGGGGTCGACAGCAAAGCCCCGACCGCCGTAAGCGGCATTCGTGCCTAGAAACTGGATCCCCGGCATCTTGCCGCCAAAACCGTTATTGAAAATGTGACCGATGCCGCATTCCGGAATATTTGTTGCGGGGTCAGTGCTGATTACGGGATTGCACTGTCCCGGAGTCGACGGGTCTGTGACCAGCGGTTGGTCAAGCGTGGGATCGCGCTGGAACCGGGCGCCACCGGGCCCATTCTGGTCCGCTAAAGTAATGCCCGAATTGACGTAGCTGACGACGGCATCGTTCAGCAGCGTCGACGAGATCGTGTTCGTCACTCTGGCCACCAGGCTTATACCGGGGCCAAAAAACCGGTTCTGCACAGTGGGGAAGGTGTTGCGCACAATGCCCCACTCCGGCGTCAGCACTGACGTATCCCAGGCGTCGTGGACGTAGCGAAACGACACCTTCGTCTTACTGGTGAATATCTGATCGATGCGAAACAACTCCTCCCGCCAATAAGTGGAAGGGGACACGGAGGTGTTGTAGCAATGGTTCGGGTCTTGCGGGTCAAGGTTCGTGAGGTCGGCGTTGAGATTCGGCAGGCTGAAGTTGCACCCAAAAGGGGCATTAGGGAGCGGTATCAGATTCGAATTCAAGATCGCCATTGCGCTCTTATCCACGCCCTGGGAGGACACGCCACTGATTGCTGGAACCTCCAGGTGTACCGCGGGGTTGAGAGTTCCAGCCGCTCCCGGCGCCACAGACGGGCAGTCTGGGTATTGCGCACGGACAAAGGCGGCGCCGCCGGGCGCGCACACATCGCTGAAATCGAAGTCCTGGTAAACGGCCCCCGTGTTAGGACTGACCTTCAGGTTCTTCTGCACCCCTTGCGACGTCAGGAGCAGACCACGCTCTTTCAATCCCGGCACCGCCTGGTTATAGTCGGTGGGAGTTTTCTCCAGGCGGAATTCTTCAGAGAAGAAGAAAAAGGTCTTGTCTTTCTTGGTGTTGAAAATGCCAGGAATGTAGAGCGGACCGCCGATCGTACCACCGTAATCCTGCCTCCGGTAGAGGGGAGCCTTGCCTCCGATTGTTTGTCCAACTGTCTGTCCGGGAGCGGGTGGGGTTGTACCCACAAAATCAAAGAAGTTGCGCGAGTTGAATGCTTCATTGCGAACGAAGTCGTAGATATTTCCGTGGAACGTGGGAGTGCCGGACTTAGTGGTCACCTGCACGGTCCCGGATGCCGTCCGACCGTACTGTGCGCCGTAGTTCGAGGTCAGTACCTTCACTTCCTGGATAGCATCCAGGCTGGGGTAAACCATGAGCGTGGTAGATGAGCCATTCAGTCCCGTGTTAAGGACGTCGCTGCCGTCAACCTCGAAAGTGTTGTACTCGACGCGGCCGCCATTCACGGTATATTTCACGCTGCCGACTACACCTACCTTAGGCTCGTCTTGTCCGGTCGCATCGCCCACGCCGGGCGCAAGTGCGATTAGCTTCGAGAAATTACGGCCGTTGAGCGGAGTCTCCACTACTTCCGCTGCCGTGATCGTGCCGGAAACGGTGGCGTTTTCAGTCTCTACCGCTTCTACGCCACCGGATTTCACTTCCACTTGCTCAGTTTTGGCGCTGGCAGGCACCATCGAGGCATCCAGCGATAACTCAAGGCCCGCAGTCAGAGTGACCTTGTCAAAGTTAGTCGGAGCGAAATTGGGAGCTGTGATCGTCAGGTTGTAAGTCCCCGGTTTAAGCCCGGTGAACGAATACACGCCCTTGTCATTGACTGTCGCTTCGACCTTCTCCCCGGCAGTATTAGTTAGCACAGCTTTGGCGTCCGCTACCACAGCTTGGGTTTGGTCGGTCACGGTTCCGCTAATGGAGCCCAGCTCAGTCTTTGTCTGTGCCAGAGCGACACTAAACGACAACCCGGCGAGCAAGAGCGTGAGGACACCGATGACGCGCACAAATCCGAAAGGCACCGAACTTCTCACACTCGTTACTCCTGAGGAACGCGCTTTTGCAGGGTTTGAAGGCAAGCGCGGATTCTATACGACGGGTTAGTGACTCAAAAATTAAAATCGTGTGAAATCTGGGGCCTCAGGACCCTTTCGCCTGATTGTCTCTTCACCAGGGGTAGTTATATTCATCATTCCTTAACAATCTTATCGCTGAGTTTTAACATTCATCGTTCGAGGCGAACGGTATACTCCTCCCGTTTTCCTCCCTGTCTCCGGGTGTGCATCAAGGAGGCAGGAACGTGGTCATCCTCGTCATCCCCAGGTCGAGAAAGACCCGAAAAGCGAAGCGCGGAAGCGAAAGGTGATTTGTTACTGATCGCTTAGGATTGCGGCCGGCATGGGCGTCGCAAACTAACCTGTTTCCGAGCGGCATTTGTTTATCCAATGTTCACGAACTTATCACAGACTGTTAACACCACATGGCGGCTGAACCGCTACACTGCGCTCTGAAAGCCAAGTTCGATGCGGCGAGTTGTGTATGCAAGGTTCGCAGCTCCCGCGGTCAAGCAAGCGCTTGCGGAACAATGTCAGCCAGTTAGTGAAAAGTTTATTCCTGCGTGTGGCGCAATGTCTCACGTGTTCCAAAAGTAATGTGCGAAACCAAGACGAAAGGAATTCAACTTATGTCGCGTATGAAATCAATCTTCGCGGTTCTCGTGTTGACCGCGATCGTGGGCGTTGTGCCTCAGGCATACGCCGCTCCAACTATCACGTTGAAGGTAGTTGCTGCGGGATCGTCGGCCATGTGGCAGACGATGGCCTTGGGCGCCTTCAACAACCAGGTAAGCATCGTTAGTGGCGGTGGTATTACTTGCCACTGGACAAGCGGCTCCAACAAAGTCAACTTGAGTGACACTCGTCCGGCCGCAGGGACCAACAACGACCCCGGTACTCTCTGGGTCGTGTGGGATAACAACACCACTGGTACCTGTGACGGTGCGGGCGCCAACGTTACTACTAACGTATGGGCGTACCTCAAGGTTGACTCCGTCGTCGGAGTCCGCTGCTACTTTGCTCAACCCCACTGCAACATCAATGGTGCCAATGCCGATCTCACGACTACCGGCTCGAACCAGATCTCCGCGACGCTGTTTGGCAGCAGCTCGTTCACAGACAGTGCGATGCCGCTCGCTATCGAGACTATCGTCCAGAACGGAACTTTGATTACCGCGGCAGCGACGGATATTCGTCCGGAAGATGCCGCGTTCGCCGCTTGCCGTGTGAACTCAGCGCTTGGCGCCTCGGTAGCGGGTGGCGGCTCCAGCGACGGGGTTGACGGCCTGGGATACAACTCAAACAACCCCGCCGGTCAGTGTCCAGTATTTATTTCGGGCGGAAATCAAAACCGGCTGGTTGGTAATCCGATCTTGAGCGGCCAAGGTGCTAGCACGGCTCAAGCCAACGTTCTGGCGTTCAACATCACCGGCCACGATCCCTTTAACAACACTGTGATCCCAGCATTCAGCACTTACGCGGTGGGCGCCGCTCCAATCGTGTTTGTCGTTTCGCGCAATGGCGGCCAACTCGCCACCTTGAAGAATGCTTCCGAGATCGAACTGCAACAGGTATTCTCGGGCACGAACTGTGATGCGAGCGCGTTTTCGGGTCTGGGTGCTGGCGCAATTGCCATCCATCTGCGCGAAGCGCTTTCCGGCACGATGAACGCCACGGAAGCGACAGTATTCCGTCGCCCCACCGTTTATCCAGGCGCGGTTCTTGGGTTGAGCCAGGAACTCAATGTGGGCACGAATAACCCGCTCAAAGCGAATGCGGGAACTTGCTTGGCGGGCGCCGGCGCCCGGTATCGTTCAATTGGTACTGGCGAAGAAATCGGCAAGTCGTCGTCCCCGACAGGGGTGTACGGCTCCGTCGCTAATTATGGACACGATGGTATCGGGTACACGTTCTTCAGTTACGGGAACGTAGGCTCTCTTGCCAACAGCGCCAACTACGGTTACCTCACACTGAACGGAATCGATCCGATTTTCCAGACTTACGGTTCTACGCTCGATGCCGGACAGCCCACTACCGCGGGCACGATACCAGGCGCTGCTAACCTGCCTGCGACATGTGCCGGTGGAGCTGGCGCATTCCCCTGCAATGAGGCCCTCATCTGGAAGAACGGGTTCTCCTTCCCCAACCTCCGCAACGGCACCTACCGCTCATGGTCGCTCCTGCGCCTCGTGAGCACTGGAACGAATGGGGCCAACGCGTCGGCGCTAGCCTCAGCATCGAATAAGTACGTTGTTTCTACCGTTCCAGATTATGTGCCCGCACTGACAGTTCCCAACCAGGGTGGAACCTTGGATCTCGGTCTCAAACTGTTGCGCTCGCACTATCAACAAAAGGACGGCAACGGGGTCCTTCTTGGAGCGGGTCCGGTTGCTAACTCTCCGGAAAAAGGTGGCGATATGGGCGGCTACATAATCCCGACCGTGATCGGCGTAACCACCTATAAACAGACACGGCTGATTCAGAACGCTACGGCGGACAACTCTAACCTGGGTCCCATCGCAAGGCCGTAACTGGGCATGAGTTTCAACAACAGCGTGGGTGGGGCGGGCCATTTTCGTCGGCCCGCCCTTTCCGTACAGAACGAAGAGCTCATTCGGAGGACATCAATGAACGCCACTCGCGGTTTCACTCTCTTTCAGCTGGCCATGGTTGTGCTTGTCGCTCTAAGTGGACGAGCCTTTTCATCTACGATCGGCGTCGGCAGTTGCGCCAGCGGTATTGTCGCACCAACCATTCAACAGGCGGTAAATGCTAGTTCCGCCGGTGACACCGTGACAGTTTGCCCCGGCACCTATCGAGAACAGGTTCTAATCAATAAGTCGATTACGCTGGTAGGAGTTACCTCTGCGACTCAGGATGCCGCCATAATCGCGCCTCCCACAACCGGCATGGTCGCCAACACAAGCAGTGTGGACACGGGCAATCCCATCGCGGCCCAGATTTTGGTGCAGGGCACCGCCGGGCCGGTACTGATCAGTAATCTCACCGTGGACGGCGCAGGGAATGGGATCACCAGTTGCGATCCCAACTTGCAGGGCATTCTGTTCCAGAATGCTTCGGGTACAGTAAATCGCGTCGCCGTGCGCAACCAGACACTGGGTTCCGGTTTGGGTGGTTGTCAGAGTGGCGAATCAATATTTGTACAGACTGCCGCGGGTTTCACCTCTACCGTAATCGTCCAAAATAGTTCAGTTCACAATTACAATAAGAACGGAATCACGGGAAATGACACCGGCACGACGCTAACCGTCACCGGGAGTTATGTTCAGGGATCCGGCGTCGTTCCCTATCCTGGTGCGGCTCAGAACGGCATCCAGCTTGGCTTTGGAGCCGCGGGAAAGATTTCCAATAATACGGTGGTCGACAATATTTATGGAGATCCGACAGTTGCTGCCTCAGCGGATATTTTGCTTTACGACACGGCGGAAAACGGCGGAATTACGGTTAGCAGCAACGTACTCGGCAATAGCCAGCTTCCCATCGTGCTCTACACCGACCTTGCTGGCGGGGTGGCATCCGGTGACGGTGTTTCCGTTACCGGCAACAAAATCTTTGGCACGAAAACCTACGATGCTATCGATCTCTGCACCAACGGGAACACGGTCACGAGCAACACAATCTTCAATAGCGCAGAATCCGCCGTACATTTGGACGCGTCCTGCGGCAGTGGCGGACTTACCACAGGCGACAACAATAAGGTCACCACAAACACCGTGGTGGAGAGTTCATGCGCCGGCATCCTCATTGACGGCGGTACCACCGGCGAGACCACTACCCCTAATACTTACTACACGGTGCCATTCAAGTTCACCAGCTCCACCGCCAAGTGCACTATCCCCGCACGACCTGTGCGCGGGACGGGCGCGCGCCCGTTCAGTCCAGCAAAATAAAGACTAGCGAGAGATAGCGGTTGTATAGCAAACGACGCCGGGAATCAGATTGTTGATTCCCGGCTCGACGCTCTACTTAGAGCGGATTGCCTCAGCGGAGTTTTAATGGTCAATGTCGTCAAATGATCCTGTAACAGCATTTGTGCGTTTCGCCTAATACTTTACTTAGAGCATTCTACTTGTGGGAAAGATAGTGTCCAATCTGTTTGCATTCATTATGATAAGAACTCTTGCTGTTGGGATCGCACTACTATCTTTGGCGCCGACCAGTTCCGCCCAATTCCGGGCATCGACGCCGATAGCCGATCCAGCCGACGCTCGATTTCAGGGCGTAACCGAGGATTGGACTTTGCCGGCATTGAGTAGCAGCCATCTGAAGCCGGTGCCGCCGCTCGTCGGCGTTGTCGATGAACGCCTTGGCTACACCTTAGAACTCATCCAGTTACAGTGGCGATGGGGTGATTCACTTGATCTTTATGTAATGAAACCAAAGGGAGTCACAAAACCTCCGGTGATCTTGCATCTCTACGGCTATCCCGCCGACACAGACGCGTTCAAGAATGAAACTTTTCAAAAGGCTTTGACCAAGGACGGCTTTGCCGCTGTGGGCTTCGTTTCCGCGCTCACCGGACATCGCTATCACGACCGGCCGATGAAGGAGTGGTTTCTTAGTGAACTGCAGGAGAGCCTGGCGACGTCGGCGCACGACGTGCAGATGGTGCTGAACTACCTCGCCACTCGCGGTGATCTCGACATGGATCGCGTGGCCATGTTCGGGCAAGGGTCGGGAGCAAGCATCGCGATCCTCGCTTCCGCAGCCGATCAGCGCATTAAGGTGCTGGATGTGCTGGACCCATGGGGCGATTGGCCAACCTGGATGGCAACCTCTCCTTTTGTGCCGGAGGACGAAAGGGCGGACTACGTAAAACCGGAGTTCTTAAAGAAAGCATCGGCGCTCGAACCGGTAGACTGGCTGCCAAAAATTAAGGCAAAGAAATTCCGCATGCAGCAAAATATCTTCGAGACCGACACTCCAAAAGCCGCTAAGGAAAAGGTGCGGGCCGCAGTTCCGGCCGGCGCAACCTTCGTCTTCTACCAAACCGTGCAGGAGTTCAACGCCGCCTTTCAAAACAGCGTCAACCTGGAATGGATGGAGCAAGAACTTCGGATGCTTCCGGAAGGGCCAGCAGCGAACGCCGCCGGGGCGCAGCAACCACAACATAAGTGATTATTTGAGTTGGCTTGTTTTTTGACGCAATATCGGGCATTGTCGGCCCTGTCAGGCTTGGGCGGGGCCCACTAGAAAAGAGTATCCTGCTCCCCGAACGGTCCTCAGGTACACCGGATGCAGTGGATCCATTTCGATCTTGCGGCGAAGACGCCGAACGCATGCGTCCACGCTGCGCAATTCGACGTACCGGCTGCTCCACACCGCGTCCAACAACTGCTCGCGGGTGAACACGCGCGCTTGGTTCTGCACAAGATAGTACAGAAAGCGAAACTCAAGGTTGGTGGTCACGATCTCGCTGCCACGAACCGAGATCTTCATGGCCAAGGGATTGATCTCGATGTCTCCCGTCTTGATCGTTGGACTGGGTGCCCCTACAAAAGACTGGAGAAATGGTGGTGATATGTGAGGCATCCACGTGCGCCGCTGCTGTCGCGCGAAGCGACGCATCACGGCGCGGACACGGGCCACGACTTCGCGCCCGCTGGACGATCCAGCAATGTAGTCGTCCGCGCCCGATTCCAGGCAGAGAATGCGTTCCTCCTCCGAGGGATTGGCGGCAAGGAGAATCAGCGGTGTCCGGGCGAGAGATTCGGCCCATCGAATGGCACGGCATAACGCGAGGGCAGGCCCCCTGGAGATCGCCATGATTACCAGGGCCGGGTGGATCTGCTCCAACCGTTGAATCGTGCCGGTCGCCAGCGGAAGCGCATGAATTCCGAAGCCCTCGTGCCCCAAATGTTCCACGATGAGTTTTCCCATACCAGATTCGTGGTCGCTAACGAAGACCAGGGAAACGTGTGTCTTCGTGTGCAAGACATGCTCACGATAGTTGAGAGTTCTCCTGTCTAAAGCAGCATCCACTTGTCCCAAACTGGCCATATTCCGCCCTCCTGACCTCTCGCTTTCCATATTGTCGCCCCGCTAGCGACCGGATTCGAAACGGTAACCGACTCCGCGCAGCGTTTTCAAATAGCGGGGATGCCGTGGATCGCGTTCGATTTTCTCTCGCAGACGACGTACAAATACATCAATGGAACGCGGCGTCACGAAGGACCCTTCTTTCCATACGGCGTCAAGCAACTGGTCGCGGGTAAAAACGCGTCCGCGGTGCCGGACCAGATATTCGAGGAGCCGGAACTCTCGGACGGTCGTAAGGACTGTCTTGCCCTGCACTCGCACGGTCATCGAAGCAATATCAATTTCCAGATCTCCCAACTGAATAATCTCGTGACTGGGGGCATCCGGTTGAACGCGAAGAACGTTGCGGATTCGCGCAATCAATTCACGCGGACTGAACGGTTTGGTGATGTATCCGTCTCCGCCGGCGTCGAAGGCCTGAAGGCGATCCGGTTCCTGAGTTCTGGCGGAAAGAAAGATGATTGGCGTTTTACCCAGTCGTTCGTGCTGACGGATCTGGCGGCAGAGATCGAAGCCGCTCATCCCGGGGAGCATGATGTCGAGAAGAAACAGCGCTGGTTGCGTCTTGGCTGCCATTGGAACCACTGGAGCCCCGGAGAAAAATGTGGAGACCTGATATCCGGCGGTTCGCAGGTTGTGCTCGATCAGCTGCGACACATCGGGATCGTCTTCCACGACGTAGATCAAATCCGGGTAGCGCGGTTTGTCTGTCGGCTCCAAATGATCCATGGCGAGGAGGAGAGCCTCACGCGCTCTCGTAGAGCTCACATAGATAGCTTCAACCTGACACTAGAGGGACTCTGTTGCGGCAATGTTGCTGCAGTGTTAAAGGAGAGTTAATTTGATCGAGGTCAGATTGGCCGCCACGCGGATGTTCCCGACGGTGCTGGTACCTTCGGCAATTCGGCTAGACTAAAGATCACGGCCCTGTCTAACTGACAGCCGAGAGCTGATAGCTGACAGCTGTCAGCTGCGAGCTTCATCACCTTTGTTGTGCGATCCATTTGTCCGTGCGGGCCTCGAGGAGGTCGAGGGGAAGGGTTCCGCCGTCGAGCATCTCGTCGTGAAATCTGCGGATGTCAAACCTGGGACCCAAGTCTTTACGGGCGCGTTCGCGGAGTTCACGGATCTTGAGCTGGCCGAGCTTATAACTGAGGGCTTGCGCGGGCCATGCGATGTAGCGGTCAGTTTCGGACTGGATGGTTGGCTCGTCGACAGCACCGGACTTGCGGAAGAAGTCCACCACCTGATCGCGTGTCCAGCCTTTGGAGTGGATCCCGGTGTCGACGACCAAACGTACTGCGCGGAAGAGTTCAGAGGACAGGCGGCCGTAGTCGGAGACAGGATCTTTATAGAAGCCGACCTCTTTGCCGAGTTGTTCCGCGTACAGAGCCCAGCCTTCGGTGTACGCATTGAAGCCGAGACCATGCAGGCGGAACTTCGGCAACCCGGTGAGTTGCTGCTGCACCGACAACTGCATGTGATGTCCGGGAATGCCTTCGTGGTAGGCGATCGCCTCGTCATCGATCAGGGACCGCTCCGCGAAGTTGGAGGTGGCGACGACGACGCGGCCGGGGCGTTTGCCATCCGGCGTGCCGGTGACGTAATGGGTTGCGGCGGCGGACTGGAAGGCGGGAATGGCTTCGACGGTGACTGGCGACTTCGGAAGAAGAGTGAAGAGCTCCGGAAGCTTCGGCTCCATCTGGGCGATGTAGTGGCGGAAGTCTTCGAGGATCTGCTCGGCGGAAGTCGGAACGTATTTCGGATTCGTTTTGAGTGAGGTCCGGAAAGCGGCAAGATCGGCAAAGCCTTCCTTCTTGGCGATCACCATCATCTCGGCCTGGATGCGCTCGATTTCGCGGAGACCGAGTTGATGGATCTCGTCTGGCTTCATGCGAGTGGTAGTCCGGCCATAGATATCGTTTTCGTAGCGCTTCTCGCCGTCGGGCAAAGAGGTGACAGAAAGAGTGGTACGGCCCTGAGGCGCGTATTCCGTGCGGAGGAAGGTGGCGAAGGTCTTGTAGGCCGGGATGACGTCGGTGTCGATGGCGTCAATGATCTGCTGGGTCAACTGCTTCTGGTCTTCGGGAGTGACCGTCCCCGGATACTTCTTTGT
>DATFVD010000304.1:0-6386 GCA_035260505.1 Terriglobales bacterium | reverse complement strand
GCTATCGGCAATGCCGTCTTACGCCGGCTCCGATAACAAATTTTCCGCAGATCTCCAGCAGCGGACAGCGGGCGCGAACAGCATGGTGACCGTCATCGTTCAGTATCGCCGGATGCCCGATAACGCGTCCCTCAGGACGATGCAACTGGGCGGCGCAGCGATCAAGTCGAAGTTGCACACGATCCGCGCGGTAACAATGCGCGTTCCGGCCAGCATGCTGGCGAACCTGGCGAATGATCCGAATGTCGCCTACATTACACCTGACCGTCCGGTAAGCATGACTTGGGGGAACGAGGACTA
The DNA here is from genome assembly GCA_035260505.1 of Terriglobales bacterium. Classification (GTDB taxonomy): domain Bacteria; phylum Acidobacteriota; class Terriglobia; order Terriglobales; family Acidobacteriaceae; genus Acidiflorens. Next base: position 6,086 of record DATFVD010000304.1, on the reverse strand, counting down.
TAAGACAGCGGTCGAGGCTGATGTTGCAGCAGCGCAGTTTGCACTGGATGGCACCGGAGTCGGCGTCGCCATCATCGACAGTGGAGTCACCGATCATAACGATCTGCACGATGCCAGCGGTGCCAGCCGCGTGGTGTATAGCCAGAGTTTTGTCGCCGGCGACAGCACGACACCGGATAAGTTTGGACACGGAACGCACGTGGCGGGCCTGGTCGGTGGCACGGGTAACAACTCCGGCACAGCCAATGGCTATCTGGCCAGGTATGCCGGCGTGGCTCCGAACGTCAACATCATCAATCTGCGCGTGTTGGATCAGAACGGATCGGGCACGGACAGCCAGGTGATCGCGGCCATTCAACAGGCGATCGCGTTGAAGAGTACCTACAATATCCGCGTAATCAACATGTCTCTCGGACGTCCGGTGTTTGAGAGCTACACGCTCGATCCGGTTTGCCAGGCAGTGGAATCCGCCTGGGAGGCCGGGATTGTGGTAATAGTTGCCGCGGGCAATCGTGGGCGCGACAACTCGATGGGCACGCACGGCTTCGCCACCATCGGCGCTCCGGGTAACGACCCGGCCGTCATCACTGTGGGAGCGACAAGGACAATGTATACGGCGACGCGGGTTGACGATGCGATTGCCAGCTACAGCTCCAAGGGTCCGACTTTGGTCGATCACCTGGTAAAACCTGACCTGGTCGCCCCAGGCAACCGGATGGTCTCCTTGCGTGATGCGGGCAGCACTATGGACATAAACCATCCAGGATTTCAAGTTGCCCCACTCGTCGGAACCCCAAAGTATTTTCGTTTGAGTGGAACCAGCATGGCAACGCCGCTGGTGAGCGGCGCGGTAGCGCTGATGTTGCAGCAGAACCCATCGTTGACCCCCGATCAAGTGAAAGCGCGCTTGATGAAGACAGCGTGGAAAGGCTTCAATCAATACAGCCAGTCATGGGACGGTTGGGGAAACACTTATTCGAATCAGTACGACATCTTTACCTATGGAGCGGGATACCTCGATATCGACGCCGCTCTGAACAATACGGATCTGGCTACGGGCATGGCACTTTCCCCGACCGCAGTCTATGACCCGGTCACGGGCACTGTTTCCATAGTGAATACGACCTCCGTCGTTTGGGGCGGGGCCAGCGTGGTTTGGGGAGCCACTTCAGTCGTCTGGGGAAATTCAGTGGTTTGGGGTGCGAACGCGTTCACGAGCAACTCGGTAGTTTGGGGCAGCACCAGCGTAGTTTGGGGTGCAAGCTCTGTTTCTGGCTTCAGTGTAGTCTGGGGTGCCACTTCAACAACCGTCAGTCCGATGAGTGCATTCAGCGACGGCGACGATGGAGAAAACTAGACAACCAACTGAGACCATATTCGGAGACTGCCATGACAAATACTCTACCAATCAAAGCGAAAGTCATGATCGGAATGGTGGCCGTTGCCAGTCTGTGCGCTCTGTCGTTTGGCGTAGTCAGATGGCAAACGCAAGCCTGGCCACAGTTGCTGCTCCTGATGGCGGCAGCCGCTCTGAGTTCGCGACTCAAGGTGAAGCTGCCTGGGATGGCGAGCTCGATGTCGGGAAATCTGCCCGTCATTCTTCTGGGAGTTACGCAACTGGGATTGTTCGCTAGCCTGCTCGTAGCGGTAACGGCGGCGATCGCGCAATCCTATACATCCGGCGGGAATAAAACGAAACCAATCCAATTTGTATTTAACGCCTGCACTCTGCTGAACGCGTCCGGACTTGCCTACCTGGCCTACCACAGCCAGATTGGGGTTCGCGCGGCCGCGCACACGATGTCCCTGGTACTGGCGGCGGCCACATACTTCCTGGCGAATACGGCGCCGGTAGCTAGCATCATTGGCATGACAGAAGGCGGCAATCCTTTCGCCCTCTGGCACAAGGTGTTTCTGTGGTCGTTCCCGAACTATGTGATCGGTGCGGGATTGACTGCGATCGCCTCCGCCTTCAGCACCATCAGCGGACTGGCAACGCTGGCAGCTCTGATGGCAGTGCTGTTCGCTGTGTACCAGTCCTACAAAATGTATGTGAGTCGAGCCGACCAGACACAGCCAAAAGCGATGGCGATGGCTACTGGCCGATAAACCCGCAAAGCTTTCTTCCAAGCGCGCAGCCTGAGGGCTGCGCGTTTTTTTTTGTCCGGTTGTTCGAGATAACCGCGTCGGCTACTTTGCGGAGTGCGGTGCGGTTGCGAGCACTATTTTCATCAACTCACTTGCGAGGTCAGAGGCATTGCCGGCGTCGAGGTTGATGAGGACGACGACCCCCGCGCGACGCTCGGGGACGATCTTGAAGGAAGTGCTGGTTCCCTGCTGGCCGCCGTCGTGGCCCACGTCCAAGACGCCGAGACCTTTGCCGGTACCCCATCCGAGGGCGTAGTTGTCTTCCTTGCCATCCTTGGGCATCAGCGGAGTCCACATCAGATCCCGTGTTGAGCGTGCGACGAGGCGATCATTGAGCATGGCCACTTCGAATTGAGCCATATCATCGGCTGAAGAGAGCCAGCCGCCGCCGGGGATCTTGTAGCTGGAGTCTAGGAAATCGGCGTTGGTTATCGATCCGGATTTATCTTTGCTGTAGAACCGAGTGCGAAACGGAATAATTGCGAAGCGGTCGTCGACCACTGTATGCGTCATACCTGCCGGCGTCAGCACATTCTTGCGAACGTAATCCACGTAGTTTTCTCCCGAGGCACCTTCGATGGCGCAACCCACCAGTGTGAATCCCTGGGTGGAATAGTGGACCTCGGTGCCGGGCTTGGCAACGAGCGGATCGTTCTTGAAGAAATCGATCCCACCCTGGATTGGGTTTGGGAAGTGCTTCGTGTTGCCGTACTCGGGATCGTCTTGCGAAGCGGACTTGTAATGGCGAATTCCGCCCAGGTGGCCCAGAAGCTCGCGGGTCGTAATGGGCGCGTCCTTCTGCGGAAAGGACGGACAGGATTTTTGAATGGGTGCGTCAAGATCGAGTTTGCCCTGCTGCCACAGCAGCAGCGCCGCGGTTGCCGTGATGGACTTCGAGATGGACGCGAGCCGGTAGAGCGTATGTGAAGTTGCGGGAACAAGGTTTTCTAGATCCGCGACGCCGAATCCTGCCGACCATTCCTCGGCACCGTTTTCGACGACGGCGACGGAACCTCCAGGAATGCTGTTGGCGGCCATGAAGCGAGAAATGGCATTTTGGAGCTGGGCGCGCTTTCCGGGAGCGATCTGGCCTGCTTGGGCGACCGAAATGGCAGGCACGAGAAGGTGGGCTATGAGCAGGATCGCGGGAGGAAGACCTTCAATCGCGAAACTTGTCATCGGTCGACGAGTTCGAGGCATGGTCGGGGGCGCTACTTGACGTCTCCGCAGGCGGGACCGAGGTATCTGGAGCTGAAGGTAAAGTTCATGTTCATGGTTCGACCGCTGGTGTTGGTGACAGACTGCATCGAGCCTTTGACGTTATCGGAACTCACGGCCTCCAGCAACAGAGTTGCCTCGGTGGACGACTGCTTTTCTTCACAGTGAACCTTGATTTCGAGCTTGCTGCCTGTGGAATTCACGACGGTACGAGTACATTCCTTGCGGTTATCACTGAACGCGGATTGCTTTTCGAGTTTCTCTTTGGTGACGCATTCTTTGTGGACATCAGCGGTCGGCCCACCCATGCCACTCTGCTTCATCGCTGCTTCTACGCGGGCTCGCTGTTCCGGAGGCATCTTGGCTAGAGTGTCGGGCGGGATGGCGGGCATTCCGGTCATGGAATGAGTCACGGTCATTTCCCAGAGGCCCTCCTTAATGTTGAGCGGCGTGAGTTTGTCGGCGGCCCAGAAGGTCAACGAGGAAAAGATAATCAGGGCAAGAAGAAGTCTTCGCATCAGCATCCTCCGGGCATTGTCTGATTTGCGTGCGCTGAACAGGATTACACACTGCTGATTGCGGAGCAAATCAATTGTGGGCAGACCGTCTCCAGGCAAAGCGTCTGCCGAACAAATCGTTGCCGGGACCGAGGGACACACGCCCGCATTTGGACACGATTCTGAGAGGAGTCAGCGCGGGAGCAAGTGCTGTACAAATTGGAGTGATTACTATACAAATTGCTAACATCCTGCACTCTAACGGGACAGGAACCTCACTCCGGGGATTCAATCGTTGTACATCAAAGCGTCCTACGTCAAACCCAGAACATTGGATGAAGCGATGGCCCTCATGGCCGCGGGGGAAGCTCGGATTCTGTCGGGAGGCACGGATTTTTATCCTGCGCTCGGCGACCGCGTGGTGCGCGGACAGGTCGTGGATGTTTCAGCGCTGGGGGAACTACGGGGCGTGTCGAGCGAAGCGGGCTACTTCCGCATTGGCGGGCTGACGACCTGGAGCGAGATCATCCGAACGCCACTTCCCCGCTGCTTTGATGCTTTGAAGAGCGCGGCGCGCGAGGTGGGCGGGGTCCAGATACAAAATCGTGGCACGGTGGCGGGGAATTTGTGTAATGCATCACCCGCAGCCGATGGTGTCCCCCCGCTGCTGGCGCTGGATGCGGAGGTGGAGCTGGTTTCGAACGTCGGCGTGCGGAGGATGCCGCTGGCAGACTTTATTGTCGGTAGTCGGAAGACACAACGGAAACCGGATGAGTTGTTAACGGCGGTCCTCGTACCACGCGCGCTGGACGATGCGGCGTCGACATTTGTGAAGCTGGGCGCGCGGCGTTATCTAGTGATATCGATTTCGATGGTCGCGGTGGTGCTAAAGGCGCACGAAGGGCGAATCTTGCAGGCACGCGTCGCCGTGGGATCGTGCTCGGCCGTGGCTCGGCGCTTGCCTGCGCTTGAGGCTGAGTTAGTGGGGGCTTCGGTGCGCGACGGGCTAGGCCGGGTCGTGAGGCCGGAGCATCTGGCTCCGCTCACGCCGATTGACGATGTGCGGGCCACCGCCGAATACCGGATGGATGCTTCGCTGCGGCTGGTGCAGCGGGCATTGAACTGGTGCGTGGAGAACGGTTGATGGCTGGGACTCGAGAGCCGAGGACGGAGACAGACGGGCAGTCCATTGCGTTCCGCGTGAACGGGCGGGCTGTGGCTGTTTCCAGTTCACCGTGGCAGCGGCTTTCTCGCGTGTTGCGAGAGGAACTTGGGCTGACTGGGACCAAGGTGGGATGCGATGCGGGAGATTGCGGAGCCTGCACGGTGCTGTTGGATGGAGATCCAGTTTGCGCGTGCCTGGTGGCTACCGGGCAAGTTGAGGGATGCGAAGTCACAACCGTCGAAGGTCTGGCTGACACAAATGTCGGCGGGAGATTGCAGCGGGCATTTCTTGCGCACGGCGCCGCGCAATGCGGCGCTTGCACTCCGGGAATGCTGGTGGCAGCGACGGCTTTGCTGGAGAGAAACCCTGCGCCGCATGAGAACGAGGTCATGGACGCAATCGGCGGCGTGCTTTGCCGCTGCACGGGATATCGGAAGATCATCGCGGCGATTCTTGATACTGCGGTGAAGAATGCCGAGGTCGAAGATACTGGCAGGGTGACGAGTACGGCGGTTTCACCTGGGGCAGGTGCTGCGGTGGGCAAGAGGCTGGTTCGGCTGGATGGGAGGCAGAAGGTCGACGGCAGCGAAATTTTTGGCGCAGATGAGACTCCGGTGAGCGCACTGGCTGTGCGGGCGATTCGCAGTCCTTATCACCGGGCGCGATTTCACTTCGACGATCTGGCGGCCTTTGTTCGAGATCATCCGGGGATTGAAGCCGTCTTTACCGCGAAGGATGTGCCGGGAAAGAATTGCTACGGAGTGATCAGCAAGTTCGCGGATCAGCCGGTGTTTGCTGAGGGCGAAGCTCGGCATCGCGGAGAAGCGATAGCGGCGGTGGTTGGTGAAACGGCCATTGTAGAGGCTCTGGAAGTGGCGGACATCCCAGTGAGTTGGGAAGAACTGCCGCCACTCAGCGATATTGACGCCGCGCTGGCGACAGGAGCAAGGCTGATCCATGAGAACCGCCCCGGAAATATTCTGGTGCGGGGGCGGGTGGTGCGGGGCGATGTTGACAAGGCATTGGACTCGGCTGACTTTGTGGTGGAAGCCGAGTAC
>DATFVD010000303.1:0-3552 GCA_035260505.1 Terriglobales bacterium | reverse complement strand
CATCTGCTGTTACAGACTCGAACAAAAGTTCTCAACGGAGATCTCGAGCAGACCTTCCGCGGCTGGTATCCGGCTTTCCGTCACGATGCTGAAGGGCTGGCCGCATGACCGGCTTGCCCCCGAAAATTTACGCTCTCCAATTATGACACTAGGATCCACTTCGTCGGGCGGCCGGGTGAGGGACGCGCTCTCCGGAAGACCCAACGTTGCTATCGTCACGGGGGCGTCGAGCGGGATCGGCCTCGAGATGGTGAAGAAACTGATCGAAAAAGGTTATCGCGTGGTTGCGAACTCCCGGAACATTACGTCCGCTATGAGCCTGCAGAGCACTGCCGATCTGAAACTGGTGGACGGCGACATTGGCATTGAGGAAACGGCCAAACATGTCGTGCGTACCGCAATTCAGAATTTTGGAACTGTTGATTTGCTGGTGAACAACGCAGGCGTCTTTATTCCCAAGCCCTTTACCGAGTACACCGCCGAAGACTTTCGGAGAGCAACGCAGACGAACCTGGCAGGATTCTTCTATGTGTCGCAACTCGCGGTGGCGCAAATGCGTCTCCAGAAATTCGGACACGTCGTCAACATCTCCACGTCGTTGGTCAGCCAGCCTATCGCAGGATGTCCCGGAAGCCTTTCAAACCTAACCAAGGCAGGCTTGGAGTCCGTCACACGAGCCCTAGCCATTGAATTTGCGGCCGAGGGTATCCGGTTCAATGCGATCGCGCCTGGTGTCGTCAACACACCGATGAATCCCGTCGAAGCGCATGATTTTCTCAAGCAGCTGAGTCCACTGAAGCGGCTAGCCGAAGTTGGAGAAGTAGCCGACTTGCTGCTTTATCTGGAGTCTGCTCAATTTGTCAACGGCGAAGTAGTCCATCTGGATGGTGGGGCACATGCTGGCAAGTGGTAATGCAATGAAATCCTGGAGGTCCACCAGAGTCGCACAACAACTAGGCATCGATTACCCCATCATCCAAGCGCCATTTGGCGGACTGCCGTCGCAGCGTCTGACTGCAACCGTATCCAACTTGGGAGGGCTCGGCTCGCTGGGAGCGGTCACACTTGGCAGTTCAGCGATCAGCGAGGTCATCGCTGAGATCCGCAGCCTGACAAGCAAACCCTTCGCCATCAATCTATGGGTTTCAACTTCGGATCGCGAATTGCAATCGTTATCGCGCTCACGGTCTGCGGGGCGGTGGCCCAAGCGCAACAGCCGAAGAAAGTTCCGCGAATCGGCGTTCTACGTCCTGGCTCGGCAGCTGACTCCAATGTCGATCCATTCCGTCAGGGGCTCCGTGAACTTGGCTACGCAGAGGGGAAAAATATTGTTATTGAGTACCGGTATGCAGAGGGGAAACCCGATCGCTTGCCTGACCTTGTTGTTGAGATGGATCGTTTGAATCCTTATGTTATAGTCGTGAGTAGGACTGGATTCGCCGAGGCCGTGAAGCAAGCGACCAGCACGATACCAATCGTCGTGTTAGGCGGCGATATCGTCGGCGCCGGACTGGTCTCCAGTCTAGCACGGCCCGGTGGAAACGTTACGGGCTTAACTAGCATTTCTACACATAGACATTGAACACTGCCCGAACTGTGGCGGCAGCTTAAAGATTATCGCCGCCATCGAAGATCCGCCGGTGATTGTCAAAATCCTCACTCATCTGGGCCTACCGACCCGCGCCCCGCCGAGGGCGCCGGCGCAGCGATTCGATCTATTCCAGACAATCTGACAAGCCGAAACCCGTTGCCCAGGCGAGCCGACGGAGGGGCTCGCTCTGAGTAGGAGCGAGCGGCGCGATCTGGCACGCTTCGCACGTTCCCGACCGCTGCGCCGCCCGAGGCGACCGAAGCAAAACCGCAAATTTCACTAATCGCTCCGACAATTGACATGCTCGCCGGTTCAGCGATATATCTCCTCTCAGAAAAAGGTGGTTTAAATTTCCTATACACCAGACGGCGACAGTTGCACATGATGTTCAAGCGAAGCGACTATAATCCACTTGCTGCAAGTGGGGCGGCGTAGTGCGTCTGGCTGATGATGTTCCGGTGGGAGGGAAGATCGGTGGCCATTGATTTTCGACTTACCGCGCGCCAACGCGAGCTACAGCTCCAATCCCGCAAGTTCGCAAGGGAGGTGCTTTCGCCGGCGTTGGAGGCAGAGGCATTGCCCACTCCAGAGGAACGGTTTGCCGCAACGAAGCCCGCTTACGAGGCGATGATTGCGGCTGGATTTCTGCGGAAATGCATTCCTCTTTCCGCAGGCGGAGAGAACACTGGTCTCACCGATACCGCGATCATGGTTGAGGAACTCTACGCGGTGAACGCCAGCGTTACATTGACGTTGATTGGAACCGTCCTTGGACTGTTGCCGCTCTTGATCGGCGGCTCGGAGGAGCAGCGGAGTCGGCTGCTGCCGCCATTCCTCAAACAAGCCGGAACGCCTTTGGCCGGGTTTTGCGCCACCGAACCGGGCGGCAGCGCCAATGTCGGATCGCCCCCGCCGGGCGAGGGCGTTCGTACCACAGCTGCGCTTCGGGGTGACCGATGGATCATCGAAGGGCGAAAAAGCTGGGTTTCCTCGGCCACAGGTTGGGATCGCAAGGGCGCAGACATTCTATCGGTGCTTTGCCGAACCGATCCTGACGCCCCTCCGGAACGGGGTATTTCGGTCATGATCGTGGAGCGCCCCGCATCTGGCCTGGTCTTCGAGCGTGCGATCGATTCGGTGGGCCACCGTGCGCACCTCTTGCCCCAGTTCAATCTCAAGGGAGTCAGCGTCTCCAGAGACAATGTTTTGGGCAGCCTCGGCGATGGTTTGGCCTTGAGTGCTGCTTGCTTCACTGGCGCAGCCGCACTGGTCGGGATTTTCGCCGTGGCGCTGATGCGGACAGCGTTTGAGTTCACGCTGGGCTTCGCACGCAACGAAAGGCGAGGCGGCATTCATCCCATCATCGAACATCAAGCAGTCGGATACGCGCTGGCGGACGCAAAGATGGCCATCGAAGCGACCCGCTGTCTTTGCTGGCGGGCGTGTCAGGCGGTCGATGTGCAATCGCCCGGCGCGCAGGAGCTGGCGATCGGAGCAAAAGTCCATGGATCGGAAACGGCCGTGCGGGTGCTGACGGATCTCATGCGAGTCGTCGGGGTCGAGAGCTACGATCGCGCTCTCCCGCTAGGGCGCCTTCTGCAGGATGCGCTCGCGCTTCCTCTCTTTGGCGGAGGCAACATCGGCGTCCGACGTCGGCAACTTCACGCGATCTTGAAACGGCCGGAATACGATCCGCTGATGACGATCGGCGAGGCAGAGGTCTGACTAAAGCGAAGCTTCTTTGTTGAACGGGGTGAATCAGGAGAGCATTTCAAATCGGGGCTAGGAAGAGCTGAGGCGTTGTCGATCGGATAGGCTGGCCCGTAATGGAACACGATTCTCAGCCCGAAGCTTACTGTGTCCACGTCTGGATTTGGGGGATCCACCCGATGCTCTGGCGGCGCTTTCTCGTACGATCCGAAAGCACCCTGGCCGATCTTCACGTCCTCTTGCAGATCGGC
>DATFVD010000302.1:0-6636 GCA_035260505.1 Terriglobales bacterium | reverse complement strand
GGAATACATCGATATCATCGTGAAAATCAGTCAGAGGTTCGGCGCAAACACGGCGGACCCTGAGCTTCAAGCCAGCATCCACAACCTCTTCACTCCGACGGGGCTGGCGATCACTTTTTTGCTGGTGATGATTTTTACCGTTGTGCTCGCCTCAGTTGGCGGTGCGCTGGCCTCGCTGGTTCTGCGGCCTCGCAACTCCCGGATGTAATTCAGCCACAATCGACGCGGGTTTCAGCCTCGGCCCTTGCTCTCATCTTTCGGCACGCGTATGATGCAGCGTTTATGAATTCACGCGTGCCAGGGCGTCCCGTCGAGATCCATCAGACCGCGCAGCTGATGTCGGCATCCGAGGTGGAGCGCACCTTGATCCGGCTGGCGCACGAGATTCTCGAGAAGAATAATGGCGTCGAAGACCTGGCGCTGGTCGGCATCCGGCGTCGTGGAGTTCCGCTGGCGGAGCGGCTGGCGAAGATTATTCAGCGCATCGAAAAGAAACCGGTGCTGCTCGGCACCCTCGACATTACCCTCTATCGCGACGATCTTTCCACCCTCGGCGCCAAGCCCGTAGTACAAAAACGCGAGATGGAGATTCCGATCACAGGTAAATCGGTGGTGCTGGTTGACGACGTGCTCTATACCGGCCGCACGACCCGGGCCGCCATGGACGCGCTGTTCCGCGCGGGCCGTCCCCGGCGCTTGCAGTTGTGCGTACTGATTGATCGCGGACATCGCGAGTTGCCGATCGAGGCCGCTTTCATTGGACGAACAGTGCAGACAACGGAAAACCAGATCATTGAAGTCAAACTTCGCGAGGTCGACGACGCAGAGAAAGTCCTGCTGATGGAAAAGCAGTAGGTCAATTTGTAATTTGCGACTTGTAATTTGTAATTGAAAAACCCGTTCCGCGGTTCTCAAAATCACAAATTACAAATTGGAAATTACCGATTAACTATGAATCCAGCGCGCGGTTCCCTGCTCGATATCGAGCACCTGGAAGCAGCCGAGATCCTGAGACTCCTGAAGTTTGCCCGGCGTATGAATCCGGACAAGCCGCGGCCACTGCTCAAGGGCAGGCGCGTGCTCCTTCTTTTCTACGAAGCTTCCACCCGCACGCGGAGCTCGTTTGAAATCGCAGCCAAATCGATGGGCGCTCACACCGTCCTGATCCAGTCCGCAGGTTCCAGTATTGAGAAAGGGGAATCGCTGCTGGACACGGGATACACGGTGCGCGCCGTAGGCGCCGACATCATCGTCATCCGCCACCCCAATGCAGGGGCGCCCTACGTCATGGCGCAGCACATTGACGTGCCCGTGGTTAATGCCGGAGACGGACTGCACGAACATCCCTCGCAGGGGCTGCTGGATGCTTACACAATTCTGCGCAATAAGAAGACTTTTAAAGGTATGCAAGTCGCGATTGTCGGCGACATCTTTCACAGCCGCGTGGCGCGGTCCGCGTGCCACCTGTTAAGCAAATTCGGAGTGAAGATTATTCTTTGCGGTCCGGCGGAACTTGCGCCCGATATTGCGACCACCCTGGCACCCGGTGTGCGCGTGACTCGCCACATTGAGGATGCCTTACACGGTACCGATGTTGTCATGCTGCTGCGCGTGCAAAAGGAGCGGCTTTCGGGGCTGAAGATTGACCTTTCGGAATACATCGCACGCTACCAGATGAACCCAGTCCGGTTGAAGATGGCGAAGAAGGATGCGATCGTGATGCATCCCGGCCCGATTATCCGTGGGCTGGAACTGACGAGCGAAGTGGCCGACGGTGCGCAGGCGCGCATCCTGGAGGAAGTCCGCAATGGCGTGCCCATGCGCATGGCGATTCTGGCGCGGGCAATGGGGAAGATGCGATGACGAGTGCGGCAAAGAATCGAACGGGTGTGTCGACCCCCAGTCTGCTGATCAAGGGCGGTCACCTCGTCGACCCGGCGGCCCGAGTCGACGCGCCCATGGACTTGCTGTTGAAAGATGGCCGCGTCGCCGAAGTTGCGCTTCCCAACAAGATCAAGGGCAGCGCGGACGAAAAAGTCGATGCCCGCGGACTCGTCGTCGCGCCGGGCTTCATCGATTTGCACGTGCACCTGCGCGAGCCCGGCCAGGCGCACAAAGAGACGATTGCGACGGGCACGGCCGCCGCTGCTGCCGGCGGGTTCACTTCAGTCTGCACGATGCCCAACACAGTGCCGGTTGTCGATTCGGTTGAGTGGATCGAGTGGCTGCGGCAGCCGGAACGCGGCGCGGTCGTGAATGTGTTTGCCATCGCTGCCGCGACCCGGTCGAGCAAGGGCGGCACGCTCACCGATTTCCGCGCGCTGCACTCCGCCGGAGCAATTGCGGTCACCGACGATGGCAAGCCCATTCTCGAGGACAGCATTATGCGCGAGGCGCTGGTCCTGGGCGGAGAGCTGAATTTCCCGGTCGTGCAACATGCTGAAGATACGCGCATGACTGAGAATTGCTCCATGCACGCGGGGGCGCGTTCGTTCCGTCTCGGGTTGCGCGGGATGACGGCGGCCGCCGAAGCCTCGATCGTCGAGCGTGACGTGCAGCTCGCAATACAGATTCCCAACGCCCGCCTGCACGTTGCACATCTTTCCACGGCGGACGCGTTGAAGAGTGTGCGCCGCGGCAAGCGCGCCAAAGCGCGCATCACCTTTGAAGTCACGCCACACCATTTCACGCTGACCGATGAGGACATGCGTGACTACGACAGCAATTACAAGATGAATCCTCCGCTGCGGTCGGCCTCCGATCTGGAAGCCATCCTGGTCGCGCTCGCCGACGGTACGGTGGACGCGATCGCGACCGATCACGCTCCTCACGCCGTCCACGAAAAGGAGATGGAATTCGAACGTGCGGCGTTCGGCATCACCGGACTTGAGACTGCGCTCGCGCTATCGATCACCAGGCTGCATCGCGAGAAGCGAATCTCTCTTGCCCGCATCGTGGAGCTCTTCACCGCGGGTCCGGCTCGCTGTTTCGATCTTCGCGGCCGCGGTTCGCTTGTCCGCGGCTCGTTCGCCGACGTTACTGTTTTCGATCCGAAGAAGAGGTGGACCTTCGACGCCGCCAAGTCGTACTCGAAATCGAAGAACACGCCCTTCGACGGATGGAAGCTCACGGGGAAAGTGGTTGCGACAATTGTCGGCGGAAGGATCGTGTACTCCGCTTGAATCCGAGGAATACCATGAAGCGCCCACTGCTCCTCTTTTTGCTGCTGATTCCGTTCCTGGCTGCTCAGACCACGACTGAAGTCGAGATCACATCTGAACCCTCGCACCATTTTTCCCTGGAAAACGAATTCATTCGCGTATTCAAGGTTGAGGTCGTGCCCCATGCTTCGACGCTTATGCACCGCCATCGCCACGACTACGTCTTCGTCACCCTCGGCGATGCTCACGTTTCCAACGAAGTCGAAGGCAAGCCGCCCGCCGACCTCAAGTTCGCCGACGGCGAGACTCATTTTGTGCCAGGAAACTTTGCCCACGTCGCACGGAATCTTTCGGACCAGCCCTTTTGCAACGTGACGATTGAGTTGATGCAGGATGAAAAATTGCGGCAGACGCCATCCCGTTGGCCGGAGGAGAGTGGCGAAAAGACTTTTCCGGGCGGCCAAAGCAAAATTCTCTTTGTGAGAGATGGAGTGCGCGTGTCGGAAGTCAACCTCGAATCAGGCGCGATTGTACCCAGCCACCATCACGACGGTCCGCATCTGCTGGTCGCGGTCACCGATCTCGATATACGCAGCGACGTCGAAGGAATGGGCCCGATGCCGGGACAATTCAAGTCCGGCGATGTGAAATGGCTGCCGGGAGGCTACTCACATACGTTAACGAATGTGGGGAAGAGCCCGGCGAGATTCGTGACGGTAGAATTTTAGAGTGCTACGCGCTCTTGACCAACGGGTTTCCCGGAGAAACCAAACCGACACGATGCAGCTTCGCGGTGAGGAGGTCTTTGTCATTCGAAGCAGAAGCAGCGGCGAGGCGTTTGCGCAGCTTAGCGATTTTTTCTGAGCGGGTGCGGCGCCGGCGAATTTCCGGACGACGGCTGGGTGCGGACATAAAGGTCTCCTTGGTGTTCAGCGAAGCGAATAGTGAAATCACGAGTCAGATAGACGGTCAGAGCGGTGGGCTCGTGCCGAAGCCTCAATTATAGGGTTAATCGGCACTGCTGGCAAAAGAGGAGTGCGATTGCTCCTATGCATCCGTGGCCGACGGACGCGCTGACTCCGGCCGATAGCCGTTGCAAACCAATACCGGCAGACGCGGATATTTTGCGAACCGCGAGTCCTCGAACGAAAGCTTACACATCAGGAAAACCGATCCGCGATCAGACTCGATCCGGCGCGCATGCTGGCAGCTCTGGCAAAGGCCGGGGTCGGGGTGGGTCGAAGTGTTGGCGATCTTGGTCGTAACACACCGATTGTATATTCAATCCCTAACCGCGCAATCTTGAGGACTGGCGGGCGAAATTTCCGCTTGACGTGACTAAATAGTCACGTTACTATGCACTCACGTTAAGACGATTGCTTCATAAACATCTAAGGAGATTGCGATGACACTGGAAGACCTGACGCTCGACGTTGAGCAGCACATAGACATCAAAGCCACGCCGGAGAAGGCATTCGCGGCGCTCCTCCACCGCTTCGGGAAAGGCAACACGACGCCCGATGGCCAATCCCTGCAGTTGCTACTTGAGCCGAAAGCGGGAGGGCGGTGGTATCGGGATCGAGGAGAGGGAGTCGGACATCTGTGGGGCTTCGTGCAAGTGATCAAGCCTCCGACCCTGCTGGAATTGAGTGGCCCGTTGTTCATGTCCTATCCGGCCAACAATCATCTGGAAATCAAAATTGAACCGGTATCTGGAGGCTGCCGAGTCGCCCTGCGGCATCGGGCAATAGGGATGATCGATCCGCAGCACCGAAAGGGTCTGGGGACCGGATGGAGTCACATGCTGGAAGGAATCAGAAAGGACTGCGAGTAGCGGCGTGCGAGAAATCGCTGGTAAAGAGGACAGTCTCGACCCGGTGTGGAAAGCGCTTTCAGATCCGACACGACGGGCAATTCTGGATGTTCTGCGAGATCGTCCCCGCATGACGACCGAGATTGTGGAGTCATTTCCACATTTGTCGCGCTTCGGCGTGATGAAGCATCTCGAGGTGCTGCGCCAAGCCCAACTGGTCTCCACGCGCGAGGCCGGAAGGCAGCGGGTGAACTCTTTGAACGTTGTTCCGATCCGGCAGATTTATGAACGGTGGGTCGGCCCGTTTCAGGAGCTTTGGTCGGGCGAACTCCTCGGGATAAAGGATATGGCTGAGACAGAAAGCTCGGGCGGAAGGCGAAAGGCCTCTCGCAGGGGACAAAAACATTAGGCCGCAACCAGCAGTCTGCAACCCAGCGGTCTGCAACCGAAAACGCAACATAGACACAAACACAGAACAAGGAGAATGTTATGGCTACCCAACTCACCAGCGCCGGGATTCAAGGGCATGAAGTGGTTTCACCGAACGAATGGACTGCGTCCCGGAAAGAGTTGCTCAGGAAAGAAAAGGAGTTCACCAAATTACGAGATGAATTGAGCCAGCAACGCCGCGAACTGCCCTGGGAGAAGGTCGAAAAGCACTATGTGTTCGACGGCGCGAACGGAAAGGAGACGCTCGCCGATCTCTTCGACGGCAAGAGTCAATTGATTGTGTACCACTTCATGTTCGGTCCAGGTTGGGATGAGGGTTGTCCAAGCTGCTCGTTTGTGGCCGATCATTTTGACGGAAGCCTGGTTCATCTGGCGAATCGCGACGTGACACTGGTCGTGGTGTCGCGAGCGCTACGGCCCCAGATCGAGGCGTTTAAGAAACGCATGGGCTGGCGTTTCAAGTGGGTGTCATCGTTCGGGAACGGTTTCAATCGCGACTACCACGTGTCGTTCACCAAGGAGGAGATGGCGAAGGGTAAGGTCCCCTACAACTACGACACCGTTGGATTTGGCGCCGAGGAGGGCCCTGGAGCGAGCGTCTTTTACAAGAATGCCGGCGGCGAAGTCTTCCATACTTATTCCACTTACGGGCGCGGGCTCGACCTCTTGATTGGCGCCTACAACTTCCTCGACTTGGCACCGAAAGGTCGGGACGAAGATGGCTTGGCCTTCAGCATGGCGTGGCTTCGACATCACGACAAATACGCTCAGGGTTACGTCGTGGATCCAAAGGCGCAGTATGTGCCCCCGAAGGGCTCGGGATCGTCGTGCTGTTCGGAGGGGCATCACTCGTGATCGCCCGTCATTGTTCCGATGGTGTTTCAATCTGCTTGAGCCGCGCGGCAGCGGGGGCGCGGGTCGCTAGCAGTGAACCGCGCGCACGGACGTTGGGGAGGCGTTGCCTCGACGTTGCCGGGTGGATCGTTCCGAGCGGCATCCTGGCACTATTGCCAAAGTGCCCAGCATGCCTGGTTGCTTACTTTGCGGTCGGAACCGGAATCGGAATTTCAATGTCAACCGCGATCTACCTGCGAATGGCGCTGGTGGTGCTGTGCGCGGCATCGCTGTTGTATTTAGCAGCCAGCCGCGGACGCCGGTTGATCGGGCGACTCGCGAGATCGCATTGAGAACATGGAATATTCATCCGGGTTG
>DATFVD010000301.1:0-17418 GCA_035260505.1 Terriglobales bacterium | reverse complement strand
GAGATTTTCAAGATTGTGAGCGAGGCGCGCGATATCGGCGTAAAGACAGTGCAGGATGCCGTCTCTTCCGCCAAACCGATCGCGGGATGGGAAGTGGATCAAGCAGTGCGCTCCCACATCAAGACGGCGAAATACGGGGATTACTTCATCCACCGCACCGGCCACTCGATTGCCACCGAGGTGCATTCGAATGGCGCGAATATGGATGATCTCGAGATTCATGACGAGCGGCGCATTCTTCCCAATTCCTTGTTTTCGATCGAACCCGGGATCTACTTGCCCGAATTCGGCGTGCGCCTGGAAGTGGATGTGCTGGTGCGTCCGGGAAGCGCCGAGGTCACTGGTAAAATCCAAAGAGAGATCGTGACCATCTGAATGGCCAAGCCGACGACGGATAAAAAGGCAGATAAATCAAAGAATGCAGCGGCCGTGACTGAGCCGGAGTACCCGCTCACGACCATGGCGGTGGTGGCGCCGCTGGTGGGTTGGCTGATTCCGGGCGCCGGACACATCCTGCTGAAGCGCTATGGGCGCGGCATTCTGCTGTTGGTGTCGGTGGTTGCGATGTTCCTGATTGGCCTCGGCATGCAGGGACGAATTTACAAGCCGAACGGAGGAGACATCCTCGACATACTGGGTTTTGTTGGCGACGTGGGCTCGGGAGCGCTCTATTTTGTGGCACGCATCATGGACTGGGGCAATGTGATGGCAGCGAATGCTGCGGCGGATTATGGCAAGACGTTTCTGATTGTAGCCGGCCTCTTGAACTTCATCGCGGCGGCGGATGCGCATCATATTGCGCTGGGGAAGAAACCGTGACCATCAACTTGTCGCACTTCTCGGCCGCGGTGGTATTCGCACTGTTCGCTTCGGTGGTGTTTGGCATCACGCAGCGCAATTCGACGATTGAGCAGGTGCGCTACGGTTTCTACTGCTTCGCTCTGTTCGTAGGCGGAGTTTTCCTCGCCGGATGGGTTATGGCGCTGATCAGACGGTAAGTGATGGCGGCGGATTTCACCCGCCGAGTAGCATCGCGACGTGTCACACGACTTTTTCCGCAGGCTGTAGTATTCCGATCCCCTCTTCGCAATGCGGTTTGCGGTTTTCAACGCTCGCGAAATCCCGCTGCAACAAAGTAAGCCGGCGTTCCCCTCTATTTCAAGTAACTGAAGAGATTATTCTGCGTGAGCTTGCTGATGGTGGCGAGTGTGGCTTGGGTGTCGATCTGGGATCGGGCGAGATTGGTGGCGGCTGCAGCGAGATCCGCGCCGCCAAGCGTGTTCTGCTGCTGGGCGATTTGAAGCTTGGCGGCATTGAGGTAAGTGGATTGCGACTGCGCCTGGTTCGCGGCATTGCCATAGAAGACGCGCTGCGCCGATAGATAACTGTTTGCCGCGCCTAATGAAGTAACGGCGGCGCCAATGCCGGTATTGGACTGCAGGGCCTGGATGAGGCTGTTGATGGCGAGAAAAACGTCGTTGCCGGGAGCGGAAAACAGGTGCGATCCGGGCTGGTTGATGGCGAGCTTGTTTCCATTGCCGATCGCTACCTGATTGACATCAGTGTTGCCGACATAGCGGACGCCGGAAGGGACGGTATTATCGATCACGAATGGCGGCGCATTCGTATTGGTGCCTGCGAACACGTAACGGCCCTCGTACGAAGCGTTGGACAGCGACACAAGCTGGCTCTGAATGCCTTGCAGTTCATTGGCGATCGAGGCCCGGTCGCTGTCGGAGAGCGTTCCATTGGCTCCCTCAACTCCGAGGCTGATAGCTCGTTGCAGCGCGGTTACTACCGAACTCAGCGTCGAATCGGCGGTCGAGAGCTGGCCTTGTACCGTGCCGATACTCTGCAGATAGCCGCTGTTGAAGGTCGCCTGGTCGTTGTTCTCGATCAGCAGGGCAGCGGCGGTCGGATTGTCAGAGGGCTGGTTCACGCTCCGGCCGGACGAAATCTCGAGCATGGCCTGCTGCGTTTCCAGTTGTGACTGATTGAGTGCCTCCAGCAGATCGGGCATGGGATTCGGATTCACGCGCATGAACGATTACCTCCCAAGATTTACGGCGACATCAAGCAAGGCATTGACGGTAGAGACGACCCGGGCAGCAGCCTGATAAGCGGTCTCATACTTGATGAGGTTGGCGGCTTCTTCGTCGAGCGACACTCCGGAAATGCTCCCGCGCTGGTCTTGCAGTTGTCGCAGAATCAGGTCGGAGGAAGCGACATCGGCGAAAGTATTCGAGGTATCATTGCCCACTTTAAATACGATGCTGGAATAGAAATCAAGCGGCGTCTGTCCATTGGCCACGGGTTGATCGTGAACCGCGGAGAGGACGGCCAGATTTCCGTTGCTGCCGGGAGTACCGTCGGAACTGGCGGCAACCAGGGCCGGGTCGGTGATACTGACGCTCAATGTGGCCGCTGCGCCCACCCCTCCCGCGGGCGGAGGCACGAAGAGATTGACGCCGGCAACGCCATTCAGATCGAAGCCTGTTTTGTTGGCGGTGTTGAGGGCAGTGGCAAGACCCGCTGCCAGTTGGTCGAGGCTGCTCCCAAGGCCGGGTATTTCCTGGTCGCGAATCTGAATCAAACCCGCCAGGCTGCCACCTTTCAGCGAGCCGGTGATGTCCTGACTCCCCGCCAAGATGTGCTGCACTCCGTCGCCGCCGAGCTGGGTGGAGAGCGCGAAACTCTGCGAACCCGATACCAGCGTCGTCCCATTCGAAGTTGCCAGCGAGATGCCCTGATCGGTCTTAATGACCTGCACATCCACTAGTCCCGAAAGCTGCCGGATGAGAGTAGTCCGCTTGTCGACGAGCGTGCCTGCGTCCCCGTGCGCGTTCTGGACACTGCTGATCTGCCGGTCGACGCTGGCGATCTGCGCCGTCAAGCTATTCACCTCGCCGACCGACTGCACGACATTGAGGTCAAGGTTGCTGCGCTGGGTCTGAAGGTTGCGCGCGGTTGTGTTGAAATCGGTTGCCAGATTGCCGGCGGCGGTCAGCACGGTTTGCCGCAACGCCAGATTCGTCGGATCGGCAGAGAGTTGCTGCAGACTGTTAAAGAAATTGCTGATGTCGGCGCCGATGCCGGAACTGCTGCTCCCAAACTGCGTTTGAATCTGTTGCAGTTGCCCCAGTTCCGTGCTGAGCTTGCTCTGCTGCTGCGTTTCCTGATGCAGTTGAATTTCGAGGATGGGATCCCGCAGGCTCTCGATCTTTTGCAGAAGTACTCCTGTGCCAAAGCTCAATGCCGCGATAAGAATCGGGTCGCCCGCCACCGCTGCGGGAATCTCGCGGGAGTATCCGAGAGTATTTGCGTTGGCCACATTGTTGCCAGTGACTGCCATCTCCTGCTGGCTGACTGAAAGCGAAGTCAAGGCAATCGAGAGAGAGCCAAACAAACCCGACATGGTTATTCTCCAGCCCGAAGCCGGACTTCTGTTCTAAGCAAGCCGAGGTCGGGCGTGTAGGTGGGTGCGCAACTGTCGACCACGCGATTCAGGACCGCGAGACTGCGCTCCAGGTGCCGCAGCAGCGACCAGTGCACTCGCGTGAGATAACGGATCCGGGCTCCGAGCGTCTCCCACTCGGCTTGCAGCCGAGCGGATTGTCCGCTTTGAAGGGATTTGGTTTGAGGGGAACTGCCGGATACCCCGGCCGCGGACGGCGAAGAATGCTGCCCCGCTTCGCGGCGAAGCTCCTCTTCGAGACGGTTCCACTGCCGGCACAGCTCTGCCTGATGCGCCGCGCCGCGCGCGATTGCTTCCGAGTCGTTTTGCACCAGCGCCAGGCTGCTGGTCTCCAGACTGTCGGCCAGGCTGCGTAACAGCGCGAGCCGCTCGTCGATCAGTTTGCTGAGTTCGGGAAGCGATGTCTCGAGGTTATCCATTGAACGGAACCGGTCTTCTTTCAGCGCTCGGCACTCAGACTTCAGGCCAGATCAGCGGGCCAAGCCGTCATCAGGATCAAGCCAAGTCATCCAGATGGTGCTTTGGAATGTCGAATGATGGCTCTTCTTCTTTATCTTCGTCTGTATATTCTTCGTGGCCTTCGATCGTTTTCCCGCGCAGCGCCGGACGCTCCCGCCTAGGCACCGGGCCATGCTCGTTGGCCCGCTTTTCCAAGCCGCGCAGCATCACTGGTTCGACCCCGTTCGTGCTCAACAGATGCATAATTCAGTCCATGTTAGCCGGTGATTCCGCCCAGTTCGGTGACCAAGGCCTCGGCCACTAGGCTGGCAGGAACCGAATATTCGCCCTTGCTGATTGTCTGCTGCAGCGATTGAACCTTGGCCTCGCGAATTTCAGGCTGGCTCAGAACATGCTCTTCGAGTGACTGCACGCGCTTCTGATCGAACGAGAAGCGGGTTTGGTCTATACCCAAGGCGCCGCCCGCCCCGGTCCCTGTTCCGGGTCCAGAGGACTCGGTACGCCCCGCGCGGCCGGCCGTGCCCTTCTCCGGTGGTTCCAGTCCGGGTGTTGTGAAATCGACTCTCATAAACTCTCCAATCTCCAACTGCCCCCACTTGCTTTCGTTATCGGCAGGCTCTTAAATGAACCTTAATGTGAATGCGGTGCATCTTGCCGCAGACCCATGGCGGCTCAAATCTAAGATCGGCAGAGTCTCGAAAACCTTTAGCACTCGAAGTGAACCCTCGGTTCAGCTCCCACCCGATACCTTTGGTAGCTCGAAATGGCGCAAGATCAGCTGCGCGATGCCAATCCCGCCCCGGGCGGCGATCGCCTGCGCCAGCGCCGCGGTCGCCATCTGGCGATAGTCGTTCGTCCCCGGGATATTGACCTCCTCGGAGCGACCCGCAAACGTTTTCTGAAGAGAGTCGAGCACCGGCGTGAGCAGCAATGCTTCAAAATCCTGTGCCGCCTTTTCATTTTTGAGACCTGCTTTCAGGGCCGCAGGATCGGCTGCGGCGATGTGATTCCGGTTGGTAAAGTTGGTAAAGAGCGATACGTTCATCTCGTCACCTCTTGCACAAGATCGCCTGTAATCCGGTCACACGGCATCAAATCACCTCCAGATCGGCGTCGAGCGCTCCGGCGGCTTTGATGGCTTGCAAAATCGAGATCACGTCGCGCGCGGTCGCGCCCATGTTCTGCAATCCGCTGACCAGGTCGTCGATGCTGGCGCCCTCTCCGATTTCGAGCCGCCGCGCGGGACTGTCTTTAGCCTGGACTTCGGTCTTGCCCACCACTTCGGTCGTCCCCGACGAGAGGGGCGCGGGCTGGGAAACGGAATACTCGGTCGAAATCTGCACCGAGAAGCCGCCGTGCAGGATGGACACCGCTCCGAGACGCACGTCTTTCCCCATCACGATGGTTCCCGTACGTTCGTTGACCACAACCCGGGCGCGCCGGTGCACGGCAACGACCAGGTTCTCAATTCTGGCGAGGACCGCCGTCAGGTTGGCCACGCCGGTTGCGCCCGGATCGACTTCCACGCGTCCGCCATCGCGAGCGCTCGCGACACCCCGCCCAAATTCGCGGTTGATGGCGTCGGAGATTTCGCCCGCGGTCGAAAAATCCGACTCACGCAAAAGCAGCGAAACCGGAGCGAGACGATTGAAATCGAAGGCCAGACTACGTTCTACCCGCCCGCCCGCCGGAACTCTTCCGACGGTTGGATGGTTCATCTGCTTGCTCGCACCCGCACCTCCAGCGGCAAACCCTCCGACTGCAACCGGGCCCTGGGCTGCGGCGTAGACCTGCCCATCCGCGCCATAGAGCTGCGTGAGCAGAAGGAGGCCGCCTTCGAGGCTCTTGGCATCGCCGATCGAGGAGACGGTTACGTCCACTTGCGTGCCGGGCCGCGCGAATGCCGGCAGGCTGGCAGTCACAAATACCGATGCGACATTGTTGACGCGCGCCGTCGCCGCCGGAATCGTTGCGCCCATGCGCTGCATAATGTTGGCCAGGGTCTGGGTCGTGAACGCGGTCTGCTGGCTGTCTCCGGTACGCGTGAGTCCAACCACCATGCCATAGCCAATCAGCGGATTTTCCCTTACGCCTTCGATGCTGGTCAGATCGCGGATTTTCACCGCGACCGGTTCGGTCGCAGAGATCGCTCCGGGATATGCGAGCACTATCACTAGCACCAGAAGGGGTCGAGCGACAAAAACGGCTTTCCCATGCATAAGAATCAGGCTCCTAAAAATTCAGCACGCGAAGGATGGCACGCAGCACCCGATGCGGCGGCCGCACCCCGTCCGAAATGACGCCTTTGCCCTTGATCTCTAACTCAAGATCGCCAATGGTGTTCGAAGCGACGGTGTTGTTCGGTCCGATATCGCCCCGGCGCACGACGCCGCGCAAAATAATGGTCTGCTTCTCGTGGTTCATGTTGATGACGCGCTCGGCCTCGACGACCAGGTTCCCGCTCGGCAGAACCGCGACGACTCGACCCGCCAGCGTGGTGGTCAGGCTGGTAGCCGAAGAAGCCTGGCTCTTGCCGGACAAGGTATCCGCCGAGTGCAGCCCGAGGAGGCTCTGAGCTGCTCCCACTCCTACTACAGGCACTGAATCTATGCCTGAACTGGTGTTGAATGTCCGCGCCGTGCCGACCGCGCCGGCGTTCGATGAGATGACGCCCTGCACCACGACCACCGTGATCAGGTCTCCGACAGTCATCGCCTTGTAGTCGGCGCTGAGCGACGCCATCCGTCCCGAATCGACCCAGAGGCTCCCCGGGGAGAGGGACGCGGGCGGGGAAGGCTGCGCGGTCTGGACATGGGCGAGATATTTTGCCAGACTCTCGTCCCGCGCATCCCGCTTCTTCGCATTCAGCCAACCCGCCGTCAGCAGGAGCAGGCAACACAGCACCGTTTTCATTTAGGTCCTCCGTGGTTGACTTATTAACTAGCTCATCAGTAGAGACGCAGCTTGCCGCGTCTCGGCAGTGCCGCGCGGCCTGAGACGGGGCAAGCCCCGTCTCTACTCATTGCTCATTACTGCGGCAAAGCTTCCACCCGGGCAGAACCGGAAATCCGCGCCCGGAACACGTGCCCATCCTGGCTGCGAACGCGAATCACCGCGCCTTCGCGGCCGCGCTCCAGGCAAATCACATTGGCAGTCATGCGCAAGCGGCTGGAAAGGAACACCGCCGTCGCCCGGTCTCCAACGCGCAACAGGGGCGTCGGCGAAGTTTCCGGCGGGAGCCGCGACGGCGATGGCGGCCGGCACGATCCGACTCTCTCTCTCGCGCTCGCATCGTGATCATGACCGGCATAGTTATCGAAATAGACGTCATGGAGATAGACGAGGAAGGACAGACACTGCCCGGGCCCGCCGCATTCCAGGCGGAACTGAGTGCGTCGAGGCACCTCGTCCCAGCAGGCAGAAGAGACGCGCAACCTCCGTCCGGCAAGCGCCGGGAGAGCCGCCGGCAGATCGAGGTCCTCGATCCCCGGCAGCCGTCGTTCGGCAATCCCTTCCCGGCGAAGTTCAGACGCCACCGCTTGCCACACTTCCTGCCGCGTGGCCGGAGTTGGCGGCGTGCGCGATGCTTCGGCTGACAGCCCGGGTGAGAGTTCGGCGGAAAGACCGGCCAGGAGGAAGGAGCACCATACAATTCCGAAGAAGAATAGAAGGCGGGCGCAAATGGATCGGGTAATCAAGGTCTCTCTACTAGCCCTTTCTCTACTTGCCCATGGTGTTGACTAGCTGAAGCATCTGATTGGCGGCGTCGATCACCCGTGAACTGGCTTCGTAGGAGCGCTGTGCCACGATCATGTTGATGAATTCATCGACCACACTGACGTTCGACTGTTCGAGATACCCTTGCTCGATCTGTCCCAGACCGTCGCTGCCGCCGGGCGTGCCGACGGCGGGATCGCCCGAAGCGGTGGTGGCAAGATAAAGATTCTTGCCGACACTGTTCAATCCACCGGGATTCGGAAACAGGGCCAGTTGCACGCTACCCACCTGCTGTGCCGCGGTTTGCCCGGCCAGCGTGACCGATAAGGTGCCGTCCGGCGCGATGGTGATCGAGGTGGCCCCGGCCGGTATCGTCACGGCTGGCTGCAGCGGATTTCCGTCGGAGGTAACCACATTGCCTTGCGCGTCCTGGTGAAAGGAACCGCCGCGCGTGTAGGCAGTCTCGCCCGTCGGCAACAGCACCTGAAACAATCCGTGTCCTTCGACGGCCAGATCAAGCGGGTTCCCGGTTGCGTTCAGGTTGCCCTGCAACTGAATGATCTCGGAGGCGGCCGGGTGCGTGCCGAGTCCAATCTGCAAGCCCGTGGCCACGGTAGTTTGCTGGGACGCGGCCGCGCCCGGCATCACCATGCTTTGGTAGATCAGATCCTGGAACTGCATACGGCGGCTCTGGAAGCCGGCGGTGCTGGAGTTGGACAGGTTATTGGCAATGGTGTCCAGATTGGTTTGCTGCGCCTGCATTCCGCTGGCCGCGGTGTAGAGTGCTCGAAACATGGTTTCCTCTCTAGACTCTTGCCAGGTCGGTGCTGGCAATGCGGTTAAATTCGTTGTCAAAAAGGGTCATGGCGCGTTGCAGCATTTCGGCCTGCCGCTGGACTCCGATCAGGGTCACCACCGAACTGACGGAATTCACGTTCGAACTTTCAATCGCGCCCTGCCTGAGCGCCGGCTGCTGCGCCAGTTTCGCGCTGCCCTCGGGGGCGGCGAGCAAGGTTTCACCCTCCGGAGTAAGTTTCGTCCCGGGAGCGAATTCCACCAGCCCGATATTGCCTGCGACCGCACCGTTGACTGAGAGTGTCCCATCGGAAGCGATCGAGACTGGCCCTGCCGGAACGTTGATCACACTCTTAGCTCCGAGGGCAGGGTCGCCGAGCACGGGATCTCCTGCTGCCGTCTCCAGTGCCCCGCTACCCGACACCTGGAAACGTCCGTTGCGCGTGTAACGTATGCCGCGCGCGGTCTGGATGGCGAAAAAGCCAGCGCCTTCGATTCCGACATCGAGCGGGTTTCCAGTCGTTTCCAGATTGCCCGCAGTCATATCCATGTGCGTCCCTTCGAGCACCCCGAAATTGTTTGTCGCCGAGTTGAGTACCGAGGTGAGCACATTGTGGAGCACATTTGGAGCGGTCGGGCGCGACACCGCCAGCAGCGCCTGGAATGTCGCATGGTCGCCACGAAACCCGATTGTGTTCAGATTGGCAAGATTGTGTGCCACCACTTCAAGCGCCTGGCTCTGCGCCTGTAGCCCGGCGCATGCTGCATAAAATCCGCTGTCCACATTGGCTCCTTGTGGTTGAGTGCTCCTTGTGGTTGAGTAAGGAGCACGCCAATCGCCATGACGGAAATTGGTAGAGTCTTCACAAAATGACCCTGTTCTGAACCGCTTAGAAGCAGCGGAGGGCGAAGAAACATGAGAAGCGTCTTAGAGTTTGTCGCAGAGGAAAACTCTGCCCGGCAAAACCCGGCAAAGTTTTCTTGGGGAGACGGGCGGGCTTGGGATTACCCGGGATCACCTGTGCAGCTTCAGGCGAACGAAAACCGGCGCGCCCTCAAACAGCAGGACGGTTTCTATGGACCCCCCCTCGGCCAGCGAGCGGAAAGAATATTTCCCGCCGCTGATGACGCTGGGCACGCTCAGCATGCATTGTTCATCGGTGCCGGCGAGCTTGTTCTTAAAGTTTCCGGTGATCATGTTGCAAATTTCGCCGAGCGCGTCCGCCGCCTGTTCCTCGGAACCGGCCGCGTCCCCCAACATGCGGGTGGCAATCTGGCAGGCGGTCTTCCCGTCGCAGCAGACCGTTAGAATTCCGCACAGCGCACCGGCCAAACCGACCATGGCGGTGAATTCCGTATTCGCCGCATGCTCCGATGGCGCCACGGTTTTCACCTTGCTGCCGAGCATAATCTCGAAAACTTCCTGGATCGCAAGTTCGAGAATGGGGAGCCAGTTCTCTTCGTGCGACCGCTCGGCCAATCCGCCAGCGGCACTCACGGTTTCTTCCCCAGCAAGGGCAAGACATGCTCTTTTACCTGATCGGGAGTGAACGGCTTGCGGATGTAGCCGCGAGCCCCGGCCGAGAGCGCCTGCACCACGTGCGATTCACTGCCTTCGGTGGTGATCATCACGATCGGAACACCTTTAGCGCTTTCTACCGTGGCGACCTGGCGGACGAATTCCAGCCCGTCCATGACCGGCATGTTGATATCGCACAGGATGACGTCGACTCCATTGCTCTGCAACGCGATCAGCGCTTCGGCGCCGTTCGCGGCTTCCACAACCTTTTCCAGTTCGATGCCCGCCTGACGCAGCGAGCGCTCGACAATCTTGCGCATTACCGAGGAGTCATCCACGATGAGCGCTCGCACCTTATCCATGTGTCCCACCACTCTGCGGTTTGTGCGGGCAGGCCTCGACGTCGCCCGCCGGCATTTTCTGACTCACTCGATGTACATCGGCAGTTCGACCCTGCGCTTTAGAGGGTGCGACACACCCTTCAAGCGACCCGCACCCGATGGGTCGGCCGTAATCCGTGCCATCTGTCGTCGGACCTTGGGAGCTGGCCGGGACTTCCGTAACCGGCCGCAAAGGAATTTTGCCTAGCTCCGGCTCCTTAACTCCTTCTCCTACCTTTATCCTGCGGGAATCCGCTATGCTTAGCCGAGACTTATGACTCTCCTCGACGCCCATCCCTACGACCCCGCGAAGGCGCAGCGGCGGAAGATCAAAATCACAGCGATGGTGGTGATCGTTGTCGCACTAGCCGCGCTGGCCTGGATGTACCGCAACTGGCCGGAGGAGCACAGCGTGGACAAGTTTTTCGCCGCCTTGCAGCACCAGGATTACGAAACCGCCTACGCCATTTATTTCCACGATCCCAGCTGGCAAAAACATCAGCAGAAATATTCCCAGTACACATACGCGGACTTCTATCGCGACTGGGGACCGGGCGGCGAGTGGGGTCTTATCAAGTCCCACAGAATCTACGGATCGGCCAACACAAAAGGTCTTGGCAGCGGAGGGGTCGTGGTCGAGGTCGTGGTCAACGAGCGTGCCGAGCACGCCCGCATGTTCGTGCAGAAATCGGATAAGACGCTGACGGTGTATCCGTACTAGCTCGTGTGGGGACGGGGCTCTGCCCCGTCCAAGCCGAGCGCAACTCGGCAGCTATCTGGGGTCACAGCCAGTTTGAGTTTTTCGCAGCCGCTCAAGAGGCCGTCACCGCAATCTGCGCCAGCGTCTTCTGCAGCGACGCCTCATCTCCTACCGTAACGCAGGTTTTCGAGCGGTCGATCTGCCGCATCAGTCCCCACAGAACTTTTCCCGGCCCGACTTCGATAAACAGGCTGGCTCCTTTGTTAATCAGTAGCCGTATCGAGGGCTCCCACTTTACCGCGCCGGTCACCTGGCGAATCAGGGCTTCGCGCGAAGCTTCCGCGGAAGCGACAATTGCCGCATCAACGTTGCACACTACCGGGCACGAAGGGTTTTGAAAACGCAGTGCGCCGAGGTCCGCCGCCAGGCGATCCTGCGCGGGTTGCATCAGCGAACAATGGAAAGGTGCGCTAACCGGCACGCTCACGGCCTTCTTCGCTCCACGTTCGGTGGCTAGTTTGATGGCGCGGTCCACGGCGCCGGCATGGCCCGAGATCACGATTTGCTCAGTCGAATTGATATTGGCTGCCTGGCAAACTTCTCCCCGCGCGGCTTCGTTCGCAATCTCGGTGACATGGTCAAGCGTCATGCCAATAATCGCCGCCATCGCGCCGACGCCCACCGGCACCGCTTCCTGCATATACTTGCCGCGATTACGAACCGTCCGAACCGCGTCGGCAAACGTCAGCGTGCCCGCGGCTACGTGCGCTGAATACTCGCCCAGGCTGTGCCCGGCAACATACTCCGCGGAAGAGTCCGGCTTGAGACCTTTTTCTTGCAGCACTCGCCACGCCGCCACTGACGCCGTCAGTATTGCCGGCTGCGTGATCTCAGTCAGCTTCAATTGTTCTTCCGGACCTTCAAAGCAAAGCTGCGACAGCTTGTAGCCGAGCGCCTCATCCGCTTCCTCAAACGTCCGACGTGCAACCAGATAGTTGACGGCCAGTTCCTTGCCCATGCCAACGGCTTGCGAGCCCTGGCCGGGGAAGAGAAAAGCTATCGGGAAAGATGAACTCATCATTGAGATGTTCAGCTGCTGGCACTTAGCACTTAGCAATTAGCGCTTACCCGACATTTGAGAATTTTGGGTAATTGCTAAGTGCTAAGTGCTGGGCTCGGGACCGCCACGCTCAGTTCCGCCAGTTCACGTTCAATCGTTTCGTTTACTTTGCCATCGGCGAATTCCGCCGCCACTCGCACCGCGTTCTTGATAGCATTTGTATTCGACGATCCGTGGGTAATGATGCATACGCCTTTAATACCGAGCAGCGGCGCGCCACCATACTCGGTGTGATCCAGCCGCTTCTTGAAATCCGAAAACGCGTTGCGCGAAAGATACGCGCCAACCTGCCGCGTAATCGTCGACTTCAAGGTCTCTTTCAGCACGGCGCGCACGAGCCGCGCCACGCCTTCGGAAGTCTTCAATGCAACATTGCCGACAAATCCATCAGCCACGATCACGTCCACATGGCCATTGTATAAATCGCGGCCTTCCACATTGCCTATAAAGTTGATGGGCAGCCGCTTGAGCAGTTGAAAGGCCTCACGCGTCAGGTCGTTGCCTTTGCCTTCCTCTTCTCCAATCGAAAGCAGCCCGACCCGTGGATGCTTCATACCGAAAATCGAACGGCAGTAAATATCGCCCATCACCGCGAACTGCTCCAGATTCACTGCGGTGCAATCGACGTTCGCGCCGACATCAAGCAGAACGGCCGCCGTGTTCAGAACGGTGGGAAACGCTGCCGCCAGCGCCGGACGGTCCACGCCGGGAAGCGCGCCCAGCACAACTTTGGCGGTGGCCATGGCCGCGCCCGTATTGCCTGCGGTTACGAAACCCGCGGCCCGCCCCTCGCGTACCAGCCGTAGTCCGACGCGGATCGACGAATCGCGCTTGGCGCGAATCGCATCCACTTTGTCGTCCATGGTGATGACTTCGCTGGCGTGAACGACTTCAACCGGCAGCCGCCGCGCCCCGGGATAGCGCGCCAGTTCGGCCTTCAGTCGCGGTGCCGGTCCGACCAGGAGCACGCGCACACCGTTATGGCGCGCCGCCTGCAACGCGCCTTCGATCTCCGGCTTCGGCGCTTTGTCGGACCCCATCGCGTCCAGAGCGATTACGCTAGGCATGGAAGGAAACAGGAATTTCTGAACCGATT
Organism: Terriglobales bacterium; assembly: GCA_035260505.1. Lineage (GTDB taxonomy): Bacteria > Acidobacteriota > Terriglobia > Terriglobales > Acidobacteriaceae > Acidiflorens. The sequence continues at coordinate 4,157 of DATFVD010000301.1, read as the reverse complement.
TCTAAACCGATCTCTAAACTATGACTTCTCTTCGACGGCTATGACTTCGCGGCCCTTGTAGGTTCCGCACTTCGGGCAAGCGCGGTGTGGCATCTTCTGTTCGTGGCAGTTCGGACACTCCGACAGCGAGTGCTTCGAGAGCGAGTCGTGCGCGCGCCGTGTGGCGGTGCGTTTCTGGGAATGTCTGCGTTTCGGATTTGGCATTTTGTAGTTCCTTTATTGATTCAACTTGTCTCGTATCTCTTTCAGCGCCGACCATCGTGGATCCTCGACTTCGTCCACGCACGCGCACTGAATTTCGTTCAAGTTCTTGCCGCAATGCGGACACAAGCCTTTGCAGTCCTCGCGGCAAATCGTCTTCAATGGCAGCGCCAGCAGCACCTGCTCGCGCAACGTGTCTTCCAGCAACAACCCTTCGCCCTGGTAGTATCCGATCTCGGCCTCGGCGTCGGTGACTGACAGCTCTTCGTGGCCGGAGTCAGTTCCAAGCGGTCGGTACAGAAGATCAAAGCTGCGCTCGACCTGGTGCACTACCGGCTCAAGACAGCGCGCGCAGGCTACTTCCAGGCTGGTCTCCAGCCTGCCCTTAACCCGGATGTCCTGCACCACCTTATGCTTGCCGTGATGCTCTTCGACCAGATCCGCCCGGCCCTCGCTGCGCAGCGGCGACCGCTGCCGAACCTCCGCTCCCAGATCAATCGCACCCGGGCCGAACTCTTCCCGGAAATCGACCGGGTGAATCTCCAGATCCTTAAGTTCGATGAACATTGAAACTGGAACCTCCGCCGCCCCCACTCAAATTACCGCAAAGGCCCGCGGAAGTACGCACAGAGAAGAAAGTCTCCCAGGGAGCAATACGTTAAGAATAAAGGGCTGAAAACATGGTGTCAAGGATGGAGAGGCGCTTAGGGGTGGATTCCATGGTGAACGCCTTCGGAAGTTGCTCCCCCGTCCGCTGACACCAGATACTCGCCTCCGCCTTCACGCCAAGGTCATCTCCCCCGCTATACTAAGCGCTGGCGATGGGGTTCGCTATTCACCGCCCTTCGGGCTGATAACTCCTACAGAACTTTTTGCAGGAGGAACCTCGTCTTGAATTACCTCTGGATCGCGCTCGGCGCCGTTGTCGGTGCCAGCGCCCGCTACTTTCTCAGCACTCTGATCGCCCGCAATTTCTCCTACGCGTTCCCCTACGGGACGCTGCTGATTAATATCACCGGCAGCCTCATCCTCGGATTCTTTCTCATCTTCTCCACCGAACGCACCCTGCTCGACCCGCGCTGGCGGCTGCTGGTCGCCGTCGGATTCTGCGGCTCCTACACAACTTTCTCGAGCTACGCTTTCGAAAGTTTCGCGCTGATGGAGCAGGGCCAATGGCTCCTGAGCGGTATCAACATAGTGGCGAGCAATGCGCTCTGCCTCGCTGCTGTCTTCGCTGGCGCGGCGCTTGCGCGGGGGTTGTAAAATGACAGACGGCATTGTGGCGCCATTCAAGGCTATGGCCGTTCAGGTCACAATCTATCTCACCGAAGGCGACTCCTGGCATCATCGGCCGCTGCATCTGGAAATCCTGAAATATCTGAGCGAAGAAAATGTCTTCGGCGCCGTCACATTCCATGCCGTCGCGGGCTTTCTCGGACGGGGTAAAGTCCGTACCGCGCACTTGGTCGAAGCTGGAGGCGAGTTGCCGGTCGTGATATCCTTCGTCGATACGGACGAGCACGTCAACCGCGCTTTGCCTAAACTGCGCGAAATGGCCTCACACCGGCTGATTGTTCGGGAGAATGTAGTGATCGAGCAGGGGAGTCTGGACTCTGGCTTGCCCCCAAGTCCATAGTTTCAGGAGAATCCGATGACCAAAAAACCAAGCTCCAGTAATTCGCACAAACCTTCAGCGCAACCCCGATACCACCAGACAGGCCGCGAACTCCAGGCATTTGGCACCGTGACCAGCGTGTTGCCATTGCAACTGATGGAACCGGTGCGGCTGGAAATGACCGAGCAACTCAATCAGTTGTTGGCCGACACCATGACTCTTCGGGATCTCTACAAGAAGGCCCATTGGCAGGTGGCCGGAGCCACGTTCTATCAGCTCCATCTTCTTTTCGATAAGCACCACGAAGAACAAAGCGAGATCGTCGATGCGATCGCGGAACGAATCCAGCTTTTGGGCGGAATCAGTGTCGCGATGGCGGCCGACGTCGCTGAGTTGACCCGCATTCCGCGGCCACCCAAAGGCCGTGAGGAGGTTCCCGTACAACTGTCGCGCCTGCTGGATGCGCACGAGGTCATCATCATCCACTGCCGTGAACTCGCAGAGCGTGCCACCAAATTGGGCGACGCCGGCACCAACGATCTGGTGGTGAGTGACGTGCTTCGCCCCAGCGAACTGCAGAGCTGGTTCCTGAGCGAGCACCTGGTCGATGCGCCCCTGGTTGAAGCCGAACCACTGCGGGAATCGGCATAATCACGGCGGATAGAATTGTGTGGCAGCGGGACTCCGCCCCGCTTGGACGGGGGCAAAGCCCCGTCACCACATCAAGTAAGTTTGTGATGCTTTCTAGTGGCGTGCGGAAAGAATGTGCAGGATCTGCTGCAGTTCATGCCGTAAGTGCGCCACGTTCGTGGAAGGATTCATCGGAAAAGGAAGCGCGGCCTGGTTCCTCTCGGCCTTGGTTTCCCCGCGCAACTGCGCGCGTGCACCTGCGATCGTGAACCCGTCTTCATAAAGCAGCTTCTTGATCCGCACCACCGATTCCACGTCGCGCCTGCGATACATACGTTGCCCCGTGCTGCTTTTGACGGGCTTGAGCTGCGGAAATTCGGTCTCCCAGAACCGAAGTACGTAGGCTGGCAGCCGGCACAAGCTGGCGACTTCGCCGATGCGAAAGTAGAGCTTGTCCGGAATAATGATTTCGGCGTTACGAGTTTTCTTCGAAGCTTTCGTTCGGAGGCTCATAGAGGCCATTCCCCTACCTCTGTATACGCGTTTCTAGCACGAGCACGCGCTGCGCGACAACCCCCAAAAGTACGGATACCCGCCAAGGGCGTTTTCCGTTCCGCCTTGGTCAGGCCAACCTCCACTGAGCGGAATGCTAAATTGAGGAACGGACGTTTCTTGCCAGCCCGGCCAGACTTATTCCCAACCCCGCGAGCATGCCCAAACCGAGAACCCCGAGCGTCGGAGCAGCAACCCCGCCCTTGTGGAGGAACATGAACCAGCGATCCCAGCCCAGACCGAGACGTGCCGGTTCGCCACTTCCCACGTACTTCCACAACAGATGCATCTGTCCGCTCAGCGAGTATCCGAGGCGGTAAGTCCAGTTAGCATCATAGTAATGCCCGCGCGGCACCTGGTCTTCCATAAAACTCGTCGCGAGCGAGACGCATTGAACAAGTACTCCCAGAATGAGCAGCAACAGTGCGACCTTTCTTACCCAGGAGCCTTTTGTCCGATCCGCGTTCGCATCGCCGGCAAGCATCGGCCCCAACGCGAGGCAGAGCAGCACGATCGAAGGAACCATATACCTTGGCCCCACGCAATATCCACCTTCCCACTGTGTGTATCGGGCAAAGAAAACGAGATACATTAGCGGAAGCAACATCGCCACCGTTGCCGCGCCACGCTCCAGTTTCCACAGCCGACGCAATCCAGCCAGCGCAAGGATCACCGGCGGCGCGAAAATAAATACCGACTTGCCGGGAGACAAGAGAAATCCGTAGAGGCCTTTCAGGAGCGGCGTATCAAAAGTATTCAGGCGCTTGGCGCCTTCGGCTGCCGCCGGATATCCAAACTCAAGCGGGCCGCCAAACAACAGCGCATTATGCACAAGGAGAGCCAGCACTCCGACCGCTGACGTCGCGCACAGCGCAAACGCCGCCCGCAGCGCGGGTTTTCCGTCACGCACCAGAAGTGCCCCCGCAAACACTGGAATGGCAAGCACATTGGTCGGTCTCACTACCGTTGCCAATCCCAGCACCAGCCCTGCGATCAACGGAGTCCGCAAAGGAATCGGTTCGTGGCTCCGGCCGAAAAGCAGCAGCGCCGCTCCCACAAAAATGGCCGCCGATAACGGTTCCGAGAACAGCCATCCGGAATAGGCAAAAATCGGAGTGCCGAAACCCACCATCGCCGCGGCAAACAGAGAGGCGCGCGA
>DATFVD010000300.1:0-7336 GCA_035260505.1 Terriglobales bacterium | reverse complement strand
GGCGGAGTCCCGGTAGCGTTCATAGGCGTGGCAGACCTGATGATCATCACTGATAGCCCACTCGTAATTCAGTGTACCGACCTCATTTTTCTGGGTCGCTTCAACCATATCCGCCATTAGAGTCTTCAAATCCTCAAATCGGCCGAGATTAATGGCGAGCTCAATTACCAAATATACCTCTAAATTGTCCATGGCTGTTCTCTGTAATTCTCCGTTCACCACAATTTTTGGTGGCTCGTTCGTTTTAGTTGTCCTCTGACTAATCTGTGTTTAATTGAGATCCAGTAAGGAAGTGTAATTACACCTAATGCGAGAAGAAATTTATAAAAGATTGCACGCGCCCAAGCTTGGTCCCTGCGATTGTTCTCAGGCCCGCAGATTTGCCAGGAAGCTCTCCTCCCTTTACGACGGGCTGTTATCTCCCGAGGATCTCACCATCACGCAGTATTCGTTGCTCGCGGACATTGAGCGCGCGGGCCAACTGAGCCACGCGGTCCTGGCCGAGAAGGTCGGGATGGACCGCACCACATTGACGCGCAATCTGCGTCCGCTGACGAGGGCCAAATGGGTTGCGGCCGCGACCGGCGACGATCGCAGGCAACACTTGCTTCAACTAACAGCAGCAGGAAGACGGAAGCTGGTTCGCAGTTTGCCATTGTGGGAGGAAGCACAGCGACAATTTTTTTCTCAGATCGGTACCGAATCCCTACAGGAACTTCGAGCGCTTCTTACCTCGGCAGAATCAGCCTTCACGAAAGCTTTTACAGCGAATCAAGGAAAACCGTAACCCCGCGCGCATGCGCATTGCCGCTATGGCTAGTGAAGATTCAGATACAGGCATTAAAATTTACCTCCGCGAGATCGGACAGATCCGGCTGCTGACCCCGCAAGACCCACGGGTTCGAACAGGTCGCGGAGGCGATCGCAAAAGCCGGTGAGAGCGGCGGCAAGGTGTTGTTCACGCCGAGAACGTGATTCGTCAGCGACGCGATAGCCGGCCTACACTTGAGCGAAGCCGCCATCGACAAACAATTCTGTTCCCGTAATGTAGCTGCTGTCTTCAGAGGCCAGAAAAACCACCGCCTTTGCGATCTCATCGGGTGTACCAAGCCTGCCGAGCGGAACAATGTTGGGAATCATCTTTAAGCGTTCGGAACCCGCTTCTCCGGAAGCAAACAGTTCACTCAGTCCCGGGGTGTCAGTGGCGCCCGGGCTCACCGCGTTCACGCGAATACGGCGATTCCTCAAATCCGTTGTCCAGGTCCGGGCGAATGAACGCACGGCGGCTTTAGTGGCGCTATACACGCTATTCGCCGACAAGCCTTTGCTGGCGACAATGGATGCATTCAGGATGATAGATGCACCATCCGGCAGCAGCGGGAGCGCTTTCTGTACCGTAAAAAGGAGGCCTTTCACATTGATGTTGAAGATCGAGTCATAGAGCTCTTCGGTGATCGAGCCCATCGGCGCATACTTGGCTACGCCGGCGTTTGCGAACACGATATCGAGCTTGCCCTTCTCCCGCTTGATTTGGGCAAAGAGGCGGTCAAGATCGTCGAGGTTCGACACGTCTCCTTGCACGCCGGCTACCTGTTTTCCAATCTCCTTTGTTGCCGCAGCCAACTCCGGATCCCGGCGACCTGTTATGAAGACGTATGCGCCTTCGTTCACAAACTGCTTCGCTGTCGCCAAGCCAATACCGCTATTGCCGCCAGTAATGAGTGCGATTTTTCCTTCCAGCTTAGCCATGTATTTATCTTTCAGTTTTTCTGTTCGTTGTTTTAGGAACGTAAACTCATCACGCTTGGTCACCAACTAAGGGTGTAGTTACACCTTATTCAAGAAAAAATTCTAAAAAGATTGAAGATTTAGGCGTGACCCCTCTGGATGACCCACAAAATGGGTACCTTGGCCTGGTAAGCCGGACGGCAGCTTGGGCAGCGAGAGGAGTACAAGAAGAGGAGCTAGGATGCGCCGGGCAGGTCAAGTCGCCGGCAATGGGAATCTAGGGGACCGATATGTTAGGGTCACGTCTTAACAAACAACATTTGCGTCGCTTGTTAAGTCGTGACCCCATGCCGCCCTGTCTTTTCAGCCTGTCCCTAACTGAAAAAACCGTTTCAGGAACTCTCGGATGACTCACTGCCCGAGGTACGTCATTATACGTATATCCAAAGCTGTCTCGACTGCTTAGGGAGAAAGGTCAAAAGGGACAGTTCCATAGTGGTGCTGCTGCACAGCGACAACCTTGGGACGGCCAACAGTTGACCTGTCCCCATTCAGAACCTCCAATCTCAGCTCAATCATCACCGGCACTTCCCTTACAATTCGGCGTCTAGGCTAAAGCTTTTGATCGGCACCCATTCGTAATTGCAGCCTCCACGCCCCTTAACCTTGAAACGGATCTCAGACGTCGTGCAGTGCGTTACCACCGCGCTCAGATCGGCATCAAAGAACTGCGCTCCGTCTTCGTTAGCCGCCTCAGCGAGATGTTGCACTAACAAAATCATCGTAATCATTGTAATGATCTTTCTCTTCGAGCTTAGATAACGACATCATCAGTGGATTCCGAACTGGCCTAAGTACACCCACACGCATATAGCGACCCAGGCAGCTAAAAGGGCGACGCGTAGAATGTTCCAGGGTAAGTGATTCTTCTTCCTTCGATTCGGGCTCCGACTGCCAACTGTTTGCTGAAGGAAGAGCACCGGCGTTCCGCCTTGTGAGTTAGCCCCATTAAAACCCGCTCCGTTAGGCAACGTTTCTGTATGCTTCAACTGCTCCAGATAGGTTCGCTCGCGGATTCGGTCTTCTTTCCAACGTGCTGATCCACTCATAATTCCTCCGTGTTTTCATTTGAGCCGCTGTCGCTGCTTGGCAGCTATGGCGGCACTGGAGGAACATCACGTCCCCGCAAACATCGAGAATGATTTTCTTCTTCTTGCTGCAATAAGGATTCCTTATCAGATTGGAGGCAGCCGTGGAGCTACGACATCTGCGCTACTTTGTTGCGGTGGCTGAGGAGCTCAGTTTCCGCAAAGCTGCTCGCCGTCTGTCGGTATCTGAACCTGCGGTCAGCCAGCAGGTGGCGGATCTTGAAGGCGAGCTTGGTCAAAAACTGTTCAATCGAGATTCAAGGCGAGTGGAACTAACCGAGATCGGTCGTGTTTTTTTACGCGGAGCCCGGCGCACGCTCGCCAGTGCCAAAGAAGCGGTGGCACAGGCTCAAGAAGCCGCGGCCGGCGAGCGGGGCCGTCTTACTATCGGCAGTATCGACCCGCTGGTGCACGCCTTTCTACCGGATGCCCTGGCCAAGTTTCGCGAGCACTTTCCGTTGGTGGAGGTGACCGTTCTGAATATGGATGATCGCACGCAGGTCGAGGCTCTAGCGAACGGGACGATCATGTTAGGAATCGGGTGGGCCGGCCCTAACCTGGCGGAGAGCCAATCGCTAACCGCAAAGCCCCTGCTGCGCTGTTCCTTTGCCCTCGCCTGTGCGGAACATCGTTGGCCGGCCACACGCGGCAAGCCGAAATTGTCGGATTTCCGTGAAGACAACTTTCTAGCGATTTCGACGGAGGCAGGCAGCGATTTTATGCATCTGCTTCGCACTGTTTGCCAGCGTGATGGCGGGTTTGAACCCAATTTCTTAACGGTGGGAAATAGCTTGGAAAGCATACTAAGCATGGTGGCAGCCGGACGCGGTGTGTTGCTAGGTCCGCAAATCTTGTTTCGCCACCCCACCGCCGGCGTGAGCTTCCACATTTTAAACGGCGCGAAGGAGAAGTTTAAAATGTTTCTGATGAGGAGAAAAATGCCCGAACCCGTGGCCACCAGGGACAACTTTATCAAGATTCTCGCGCAGTCGTTGCCGCGCGCCTGCAGAGCCGAAATTCAGGATGACAAATGACAAATTTAGGAGTTCGAGGACGCGCCCGCATCGCTACGCGAAGCGTTGCGGGCGGGAGTTGCAGGCTTGCCCGACGTAGCGTCCCGGAGTTTAAAACGACGGGGCGAAGTCGGGAGTTCAAGAATCGTGAACAGGAGCACCATCCCGTTCCGCAGTACTCTTTCACTCCACCAGTTGAAAACGTGGAATACCGGCCCCGTCTACAGCAACCTCAACTTCCCTCCACCAAGTCTCGATCTACGATCACCGCCACCTTGCCCAGCGTGCCGGTGCCTGCCTTCAGCGACCGCAGCCCGGCATTGATCGCCTCGACGGTGCTGTCGATGGTCCGGCCGACATGCGGGATCACCAGCCCTTGTACCGCCCACTCCATCGCCAGAGTCATGCCGCGCTGGAGGAACGCCTTTGCCTCGTCATCCAGGGTGGCGGGTTCGGAGAAGTAGCGCAGTATGTTGATGTTGATATGCTTAGCACCGCGCTCGGCCAAGATTGAGTCAACTGGGCTGACGGTTTCGACTATGCGGGTCGTTTTTCCGGGGCCAGCCCCGAGCACGATCCAGCTGCCGCCCTGCCGCACAGTCTTCGCCGTCTCTACGAAGCCCGGCTCACTGTAAGTGGCATCGAATACGAGGTCGGCGCCCCGGCCACCGGTCAGCTTTGAGATTTCGGCGGCGATGTCGTCGCGCTTGTAGTCGAAAACGTGATGCGCGCCAGACTGCCGGGCCAGCGCCGTCGATTGTAGCGTACTGCCGCTGCTGATGACCAAGCCGGCCCCCAAGACGCGCGCGGCCATCTGCACGGCGAGATGCCCGACACCGCCTCCGCCGCCCGGGATATAGACGGTGTCGCCGGCTTGCACAGTGCCGTAGAGGCTTGCGAAGGCGGAGAGGAAGCACATCGGCAGCGCTGCCGCAGAGAGGAAGCTCAGGGATTCCGGTTTGGGGACGGTCAGGAACTCCCGTGCCAGCGCATAGCCGCCTTCGCCGCCACCCCCGGCGACCCAGCCGCCGTCACCATTCAAATCAGCCATCGCCACCACTGCGTCGCCAACGGCTACGCCGCGCACGGCGCTGCCAGTGGCCACGACGAGGCCGGACAGGTCGAGGCCGAGGATGACGGGGGGCGTCCGTCCAAGGAAGTTAAGCTCGGCGAGCTTGTACTCCAGCGGGTTGAGCGACGAGGCGGCGACGCGGATCAGCACCTGGTCGGCCCTCGGCCGCGGGACAGGAACACGCACCGACTCCAGTGGAAGCCCGGCCCGGTCTTTGGTGTAGCCGACGCCGAGGAACGTCTCTGGGATCGTAAGTGTCTGCTTCATGTTCGTTTCTTAAATCCTTTCATCCTCTTGCAGATAATCTTTTCTGAAGCCATTTTTCCGTATGTAAGTGGCGCGATTTTTCTTGCTGTTGACTGACGGTGTGATCGACACTGCGTCTTAGTCGCAAGGCCTTCGTCTGGCTTCTTGGAATTTTAAGTCCGATCAGACGCATTCGCGAGCTCGTAACCCAACTCACGGATGACCTCTCAAAAAAACGGTAATCCACGAAAATGAAACTGACTTTAGCGTTGATGCTATTGGGATCGAGCGCCCTTGTGGCGCACAACTCGAACGCGGCTCAGGCCCTGGCTGTGGCCAGCAATGGAAAATGGGCGGTGGCGTACGATCGGACGACGGATGTCAAGGCTGTCTCGGCGCAGGCGTTAGCGAAATGCAAGACCAGAGGCGGGACAGACCCAAAAATTGTCCGTACCAACTGGCAGAACTCTAATCATGGAGCAATCGCGGTTTCGGACAATGGCGCGGGCACGGTTGTTGGTTGGGCCTTCAAAACTGCGGGGCATATTACCAACGTGATGGGCAATCCGATGAAGCAAGCGGAGGCAGCAGCTCTACAAGATTGCCAGAAAAAAGGCGGCAAAAATCCAAAGGTCGTCAATTCTTGGTGAGCTAAAATTCTAGCTTCTGTTATCTCAGCGCGAGCCTTTCTGAGTACAAGCTGCTCGAACGCGGGTCTAACTGCCACTTGTTGGCCCCTTAGTTTGGTTGCGGGGGCGGGATTTGAACCCGCGATCCGGCAGCTGCCGGATTATGAGCCTGATCTTTCTCCTAGGGAAGGCAAGCACTTGTCCAAAAATTGGCAATTTACAAAGGCCTTTAGTTTCAGGATAACTCCTGAATGGGAAGGACGAAAACAATCCCAGGTGCGAGTTTTATCAAGGAAACCGTAGGTGGCCGCTGGCACTACTGGCGGGCGCGCGTCGGCAAAAAGCTCACCGGGGACAAACCGATCCTGCGTGATTGCCGCAGGTCCTTCAGCGGGCCGGCCGCAGCGTTTGTCTCGTCTGCAGCGCTTCGTGAAACTTGCCCCGCGCGTGCGCCCAACAGGCGGCCAGCGTGATTGCCGGATGCGCTGCCGCATGCGTTCCGTAGGCGGAGTAGCAGTCGCACTGGAGGATGCCGCGGAAGCCGTCGAGCAGGTCCTCCAGACAGGCGCTGCCCCGGCTCACGGCACCCCGACGCCAGCCGTCAGGCGGGCATCGCCGGGTAGTGTTGCCACTGCCGCTCAGTTGCTTCCGTCGGGTCCTCCGTCAGTGAAACGGGCGCACCTCGACCGGCGCCCGACAGGCGACGGCGGCCTTGCGGCCCCACCCCACCGCCTCGTCCAGGTTAGCGGCTTCCAGCACCCAGAAACCGCCCACGTGCTCCTTGGTCTCCAGGTACGGCCCGTCGGTGATGAGCACCTTACCATCGGGCTGCGCCCGCAGCGATTTCGCGCTGCTTGCCGGGTGCAGGCCGCCAACGAAAATCCTGACACCAGCAGCCTGCATCTCATCGTTGAGCGCGTCGATATCGCGGGACATCGCTTCGTCCTCTGCGACGAACGGGTCGTAGTCGTCGGGGTGGTGAATAGCAACCAAATACTGCGTCATGACTTCTCCTTTTCCTGTAACGGTCTTCGGGCGGGCCGGTTGCCCTGCCTTCGCTCGTCGTTGCTCACTTGCACGCCTCATTTCGCTCAAATCCGCGTCCGCAGCCGGCCGGATCTCAATAGGCCCGAGCCCGGCCTGTACACCCGGATGCTCGGATATCAACTGGATCGCGTGATTTAAGTCACGCGCTTCGAGCACAAGAATTCCGCCCAGTTGCTCCTTCGTCTCTGCGTACGGCCCGTCCGTAACCGATACTTTCCCATTATTCCAACGCAAGGTCGTTGCGGTGTTGGCGCTTTGCAGCGGTTCCTCGCCGATGAGGTGGCCGTGGTTCCGCAATACGTCGGCGCAATCGAAAATGTCGTCCAACAGGGCGTTGCGTTCGCTTTCGGACATAGTTTCAAACTTGTCCGGTTCCATGTATCCAAGGCAGATATATTTCATAGTATTCGTAAGTTCCTTTTTTGTGCGGTCGTTTTTATTGACCGTTCAAGA
>DATFVD010000299.1:0-3155 GCA_035260505.1 Terriglobales bacterium | reverse complement strand
GTTTCTATCGCCAGTTGTGACCGCCGCAATCGCAGCCCGTTTTGGCTGGAGCTACGGTCTGGACTTTGCGGCGCTCGTGACCGTGGTCAGCGGCCTTGCGTGGTTCCTGATCGACGCGGACCAGTGTCTGGAGTAGTGATTGTTTGCGCAATTATGAATAAGTTTCGTGTTATCGGCCGGATGGAATCGTTCAAATCCTCCTTCCCCACCGTCAAGATCGCCCCGCTCATGGAATCTTCTGCTCGCTGATCAGTTCTATTCCTAGCGTGGCTAGTTCGATGTCCTCGCGCGACGAAAGGCCGCTGACGGCCACGGCGCCGGCTACGAGGCCATCCTTCCAAATGGGAATGCCACCGCCCCATCCGACGAATCTGGGGTCTCCATAATAGGCAATGTCGTGCCCCTTCTCGGGGTGTCGAACTTTTTCTCCAATTTCTTGGGTGGGCTTGCGCTCGCGGGCGGCGGTCCAGGCTTTGTTGGCGGCAATTCGGATGGAGGAGATGGGAGCGCCGTCCATGCGGGCAAAAGCGATGAGCTCGCCGTGGGGATCGGCGACCGCGACTACTACGGACTTTTCCGTCTGGGCGGCTTTTTCGACGATCAGGTCGATGATTTTTTTGGCTTCGGCGTAGTCGATGACGGGGAGATTCCTCATAGGGGGTTGGAGGACATCCAGACGGGTGCGGCGAGATATGTTTACTGACTTCCTCTCCGCGAAGGGCGAACTATGAAAGGATTAAAAAACGGACTGGGCGAAATGCCCAGTCCGTTTTTGATGAGACAACTTAGAAAACCAGCTTCGCAGCAAACTGGATTAAACGGCTCTGCGCAGCGGGGCCGCCAAATACCGTTGAAGTGATTTGACCAAACCCGTTACCCGTTGCGCTGCCATTGAAGCCGGTTGCTGGCGGCGAGAAAGGCGGATGGTTAAACAAGTTGAAGAACTCCGTCCGGAACTCAAAACCGACTCTCTCGGTGATCGTTGTGCGCTTGAACACTGCGAAATCCCAGTTATTGACTCCGGGGGTCCGGAGGGTGGAATCCGCGCGCGATTCGGTACCGAAACCCCAATCCGGCGGAGGCGCGAAGCAGGATGTGTTAAACCACTGGGCAACGTGTCCTCCACCTGCAGATTTACTGCAACCTGGCACGACGTCAGGGCGCACGTTGGAGACACCAAGGTTGGCGGCTTCCAAGGGGGTCGGGGTGCCAGCCCATGTAATCTTCAGCGGGAATCCGCGCTGGAAGGCCGTCTCGCCGTCGATCCCCCAACCGGAAACCAGTTTGTTCGCCACTCCCGTCAAGCCAGCCGCGAATCTCTTGCCATGACCGAAGGGGAGATCGAGGACATAGCTGATAACCAGCCGTTGCGAAACATCCTGCGAGGAGAGCGACCTTTCTCCCTTCAGATTGTTCCAGTCCTGAACCTGCCCGACGCCACCGGTCGAACCTTCCAACCAACTGGTCAGGGTATCGGTATTGCTCAGCAATTTCGCGTTGGTATAAGCCACCAACATGGTACCGCCGCCGGCAAACCGGCGCGTTACCGTGGCCTGGAGAGAGTTGTAATTACTGCTACAGCAACCGAACCCCGCCAAGTTCACGTCATTGTATTGCGGGTAGCGTCGATCAAGCTGACCGGCAGCGATGGTTGGCCCATTCAGGTTGGGTTTGGGACTTCCAGCCAACGGGTTCGGAACCTGCGCGATGAGGCCTGCTTGCTGCGAGAGGAAAGAGTCAGGTATCTGATTGATATGGGTTGAGTACTGCTGTAGATGCACGCCGTGCGAGCCGGCGTAGGCGACATCGGCGAAGAAGCCCGCCGGCAACTGACGCTGGATATCGAAATTGTACTGCTCCACATATCCGTACTTGGGGTCGGCATGGGGCGCCAGCGTGGGCGATCCGTTGGCCGCGACGAAAGCCGAGAGGTTGGGTTGCGGATTTCGTCCGGGTGGCAACAGGATCCCACCGGCTCCGAACGGGCCACTTGTGTCAACGCAAGAGAAACTCGCGAAGGTAGTTCCCGTCAGAGTGCAATTGGTCCCGTTCAGGGTGCTAAAGGGAGTCAAATAGGAATCTGTCGTAGCGTTGAAGCCAGTGGTGGCCAGATTCACCACGTCATTGTCGGGGTTGAGTCCAAACGAGACGTAGTTGGGAATGAAGAAAATGCCGTAGCCGCCGCGGATCACGGTCTTCTGGTCGAGTGCGTAGGCGAATCCAAACCGCGGCGAGAACGCCTTCTTATCCATCGGAATATTGTTGCCGCCCGATGATACTAAGGACGCATCGCCGGGGCACGCAGAACCCGCCGTTCCGCTGCAACCCGTGACGGTAGCATTGGTGGCTGCGGGATTCCAGAAGGTAAGCCGGTTGAAGCGTTCCGACCATGTCCCTTGTAGCTCATAGCGAAGGCCCAAATTCAGAGTGAGCTTGTTAGTCACGCGGAACGTGTCGTCAAGGTAAAACGCGCGGTAGACTTGCCTCCCAGCAGTCTGAGCTGGAACCTGAGCAACACCTTCGGTCTGGTTGACGAAAGAGCCCTGATTTTGCCCTAGACCCAGCAGGAAGTCGGCGAACGCGAATCCAGATCCATCAGCCGCCGATGGGCTCGACGATGTCCAGTTTCCGGCAAAGGCGAACGCGCCGCTGGCGATATTGGTCTGGAAGTAGTTGTCGAGCCCCATCTCGAACTGACCGCCAGCCTGTAACGTATGCTTGCCCCGAATCATCGTGAGAGCGGGAGAGACGTTGTACTGCGTGTTGTGGTCTCCGATGGCGCTGTTGCCCTGCGATTTTCCCACGTCGTTGGGGAACGGGAAGGCGGGTGTCGGTGGGGTGCGCATCGAGCCTGGTGGGGTGTTGTAGGCAGCGGTCCAGCCCAGTTGTGTCAGATCGTAGCCCGCCAGAATTGGTGCCCGTGCGTAGACGAAGCGGCTTCCCGCTAGATTCACGTCGAGAATGGTTGTGGGCGTAAAGGTGTGGTTCAAATCCACTGCGAGCAATTTGCTGTGGTAGAGCTCCGCGCAACGGTCCTGACAGAGGCCGGTTCCTAACGGGTTGTTAGGAAGATCGGTCAATCCGAAGTAGGCAAACCTCCCGAATAAGCGCGTATTACTCCCAATGTTCTGGTCCCCGCGCGCGACGAACTCATT
>DATFVD010000298.1:0-4752 GCA_035260505.1 Terriglobales bacterium | reverse complement strand
GTGCTTTCGCGATTACGCCGAACTTCTGCACTGGGATCAGTATTGGCACACCACCCTGGATGCCAGCAATCCTCCGTTTTGGAAATGGTTTGTCGGCGGCAAACTCAACGCCTGCTACAACTGCGTCGACCGGCATCTCGCACAATACAGAAACAAAGCGGCGTTGATTTTTGTTCCCGAGCCCGAAGACGAAGCCGCTACGGTCATCACCTACCAGGAACTCTATAAGCGGGTGAACGAAGTCGCCGCCATGCTGCGCGATTTTGCCGGCCTCAAGAATGGCGATCGCGTCACCATCCACATGCCCATGATTCCGGAGCTGCCCATCACCATGCTGGCTTGCGCGCGGCTTGGCGTCGTGCACTCTGTCGTCTTTGGAGGATTCAGCGGAGAAGCATGCGGCTTGCGCGCGGCGGACTCCGGCAGCCGCGTGTTGATCTACGCCGACGGCTACCATCGAAACGGCAAGTGGGTGGACCACAAAGGCAGCGCCGACATCGCGGTGGCCACAGCGAAGAAAGAGGGCCAGACCGTCGACAAGGTGCTGATCTGGAAGCGCTATCCAGGGCACTTCCGCTCCGAAGCGCCGATGATCATGGGCCGCGACTTTTTTGTCGATGAAGCTCTAAAGGACTATCGCAATCACGTCGTCGAGCCTGTTTCGCAGGATGCGGAAGCTCCGCTCTTCCTGATGTATACCAGCGGCACAACCGGCAAACCCAAGGGTTGCCAGCATCGCACCGGCGGCTATCTCGCGTACGTGACAGGCACTTCCAAGTATTACGAGGACATTCACCCTACCGACGTTTACTGGTGCATGGCCGACATCGGCTGGATCACCGGGCACTCTTACATCGTGTATGGGCCGCTCGCTCTCGCCGCCACCAGCGTGCTGTACGAAGGCGTGCCGCAATTCCCCGATGCCGGCCGTCCGTGGCGCATCGCCGAGCGACTGGATGTAAACATCTTCCATACTTCGCCCACCGCGATTCGGATGTTGCGCAAAGCAGGCGGCGACGAACCCAGGAAATACAACTACCACTTCAAGCACATGACCACGGTCGGCGAACCGATCGAACCGGAAGTCTGGCGATGGTATTACGACGTGGTTGGCAAAAAGGAAGCGGTGATCGTCGATACTTGGTGGCAGACCGAAACGGGAGGCTTCCTTTGCACCACTAAGCCCGCGCTGGATCCCATGAAGCCCGGCAGCGCCGGACCGCCCGCGCTCGGCATCTATCCGATTATTTGGGATGAAGAAGGAAAGGAAGTGCGCGCAGGCTCCGGCGCCGCTGGAAATATTTGCATACGCAACCCGTGGCCCGGGATTATGCAGACCATCTGGGGCAGCCCGGAGCGATTCGTCAATCAGTACTACAAGAAGTACAACAAGAATCCGCAAAGCAAGGATTGGCGCGACTGGCCGTATTACGCAGCGGACGGCGCTGTGCTCGCCGCGGATGGCTACTACCGCATTCTCGGCCGCGTCGACGACGTGATCAACGTTGCCGGCCATCGACTGGGAACCAAAGAAGTCGAATCGGCTTGCCTCACCTGCCCCGAAGTTGCAGAGGCTGCGGTCGTTCCCGCGGTGGATGACGTAAAGGGCCGCGTACCCGTGGTCTATGTTTCACTGAAACCGGGCATCGCGCCAACAAAGCAGGTGCAAGATAAAGTGACAGCCACGATTGAAACGATGATTGGCAAAATCGCGCGCCCCAAAACCGTCCACATCGTCCCGGACATGCCCAAGACGCGTTCCGGCAAGATCATGCGCCGCGTGCTGGCCGCCATTTCCAATCAAATGGATACCGGAGACATCACCACGCTCGCCAATCCGGATATTGTCGAGCAAATCCGCATACAAGTGCAGGGCCGCGCACGAGGGCCTGTAAAAGAAGGCCCCGAAGACATAAAAATGTTCGGAGACGAACGCTAGCCGCTTTACACCAAAATATTCGTATCGACGAACAGTCTATCGCTCATGGAGCTCGTCGCGGGGCACAGGCTGGGACCCTAGGTCATACCCTTTCTCAAGCCGCGCGAGCGCTCTCTGTTTCGCCTGCGCGTGATCCATATCCTTCTCGAGTTTCTCTTCCAACAAAAGCGGTTATCAATGCACTGATGGATGTCTCTCGCTGCGCCGCGAGAATCTTGACCTTCTTCAGTAGATCAGTGTCGATCTTCAATGTTATGTTTGTCTTAGCCATTGATACTCTCGCAGCACGTAAACTCGTGCAGCACAAGTTTACGTGCTAGCTCTGTGACGTCAACTCCCATCGTGCTCTGCTGATTGTATTAGGGTCGGGTTGGACCGATGAACGCCGGCTGCGAAGCGGCGCAGCGGGCTTGGGCCGCGGCCTGTAGGTCTGCATCTAGGAGCGCGCCGCGCCAGCGCGATGCCGAACAAAGCTGCTCGACACTCAAGCCTATCGCGCCTCGCAAATCGGCGCCCTCGAAGTTCGCGCCCTCGAAGCTGGCTTCGCGCACAACGGCACCAGTCAACACGGCGCCGCGCAGGTCGGCGTTCTTGAAATTCGTATCCAGAAATATGCCACCGTTGAGCTGCGCACCGGTGAGATTCGTTCCAATAAGCTTCGCCGCCGAGAAATCGGCATCGTGCAGATTCGCCAGCGCCAGGACGGCTCTTTCGAGCTTAGCATCGCGAACATCCGCGCGCGAAAGGTCAGCCCGCAGCAATTGTGCGTCACGCAGGTCGATCGCATACAGCGAGGCGCCGAGCAGTTTGGCGTTGGACAGCAGCGCGCCTTCAAAAATCCCATACGACAGATCGGCGCCGCGCAGGTCCGCGGAGGAGAGATTTATCGACCGGGCGTCTGTGGAGACGAAGACCGCGTGGCCGGCTTGCACACGGTCCAGCACGGCGTTATGCAGGCGCGCCTCGCGCAAGTTAGCGCCACGAAGATCGGCCTCGGACAGATATGCTCCTTCGAGGTTCGCGCGCCACAGTCGTGCATTCACCCAAAACGTGTGATAGGCGCGCGCGTACCGCAAGTTCATCTGGTTCAGCCGAACGCCGCGAATTGCCGCGACTCCTTCTTCCGACCAATCACCATGAGCAGGCGGCGAAGAAAAGGAGGCCTCGGTCACGTCGGCATAGGGGCGGTATCCCAAAAACTGCAGGCCTTGCGAGGCCCAACGGCGAATGTCGGAGCTGCTCATTTCCGGTGCGATAGAGCTGTCCGCGGGCATTCCACGAATCACGCCAAACGACAGAAGGAACAGCAAGCAGCCGCTCAGAAGGGTCACTTTCAGTGTGGAGAGCACCACGGGAAGGATCGCTTTTGACTTTCGGTACAAGTCGCCAGGCCGCAGAACACGCGAGACGATGGTCGGAAGGCAAGTCGCCGCGGCCACCGACAGCGCAATCAGCAGAACATGCAGCAGCGTTCCGCGCATGTCCTGCCGCGCCAGATAGCGCAGCCAGAAAAAGAACAATGTGACGGGCGCGATCCAGTAGGCGAGGACGGCGGCGACTACCGCCTCGAGAATCGCTTGCGGCGAACGGTTGTCGCGCATCCAGCGAAAATGGCGGCGCACCAGCGCCATCAGGTACCACGGTCCGTCTTTTTCCGGCGTGTTCCCATCGATGAACACCGCGGGCAGCGCGGCCATGTTGCTCCACAGGCGCAATAGCAGGAAATGAAACCGCAAATACATAAGGACGATGAACAGCGGCGCGCCCAAGTAAAAACCGCTCATAGGCACGGCATTGGAAACCCGTGTAAGGGGGATCGCGGAAGAGTTCAGCACCAGGCGCACGTCCGTGGTGAAAACGATGACACCCGCGCATAGGGCGCATGCCGTCAAAATCAGGAAATAGATCCAGCGCGAAAACGTGGTTGCCTGCGCGATGGCCTTGGCGCCATCGAACGTGGCGATGGCCTCCGGCAGCATGGCGTCGAACAGGTTCGTCCCGCCCAGCCGCCCGACCCACAATCCCTCCGCGCCATAGAGCGTCGCGCCCATGAGGTTCGCGCCGCGCAGCTCCGTGCCAAGCAGGTTGGTATCGCGGAGATCGGCTTGCACTAACGATGCGCCGCGAAGATTGCCCAGGGAAAGGTCGGCGCCGCGAAAATTCGCCTTGTTCAAGAACGCGCCTTGCAGGTTAACTCCGGTCAAGTCCGCGTGGGCGAGGTTTACGCCGCACAAATCCGCCTTGGTGCCGGATTCGCCGCCCGATTCCACCCAAATTTTGTGTTGGTCCAAAACCTCGGCGAGATCAAGCAGAGTAATCCCGCGAGATTCATCTGCCGACGAGATTTCGGCCGGCGTAGGCTTAAGTTTCGATACCATCCGGATTGCTCCCCCGTAAACGCCGCTTCACGGCCGCAGGCGTAGCGCCGCGACCTTTCTGGCCGGATTCAATATGTGGGCTGGGGCCCGACCGTCGCCTAATTCCCCGCAATTTGAAGTGCGGCTGAGCGACTTCATCGTCTCCTAAAAGGGCTGTGGAAATCTCCTGCTCCGAGGGACAGGGCTGCGAAGAGGTTAACCTGAGGCCGGCGCTTGATCCTGTGCCTGTTTTATTACGCGGATTTTCAGCTCGTGCGACTATTTCTTGAGGTTGGACGATGAAGCTTGGTGATCGTCGCGCAAAAAAAGAGCCGGGGTCTCCGCTGAGGGGCCGAGGAACCCCGGCTTATCCTGCCCGCCTCCGCAGTGAGCGAGCAAGAAACCTGAAAGCTCTATTGTTTGTCTTCGCCGCCACGCAGGAATTCGTAGCGCTCG
>DATFVD010000297.1:0-3885 GCA_035260505.1 Terriglobales bacterium | reverse complement strand
CCCATCATGCCCAGATTGAGCGGGTGCGAGGCCGGGAATGCACCGAGGCCGAGAAGCGTGAGTGCGACCGGAATGCCGGTGCGCTCGGCAAAATCGCGCACCTCACGCATGGCTCCGGAAATGATGATGCCGTGCCCGGCGAGGATCACGGGCCGCTTCGAATTGTGGATCAACTCCAGCGCCTGGGCATACTCCTCCGGAGCGGGCGAAAGATCGGGGCGGTAACCGGGCAGTTGCGGCTTGGCCGCCTCCCAGTCGAACTGGCATGTGCTCTGCTGCGCATCTTTGGTGATATCGATCAGCACCGGACCCGGGCGCCCCGACCGCGCGACGTAAAAAGCTTCCCGCACGGTGCGCGCCACTTCGCTCGCGTGCGTCACCAGATAGTTGTGCTTGGTGATGGGCAGAGTCACACCGGTGATGTCGGTTTCCTGAAACGCGTCCGAACCGATCAGCTTGCTGCCGACCTGTCCGGTGATGCAGACGATGGGTGATGAATCGAGCATGGCGGTGGCGATTCCGGTGACCATGTTGGTCGCTCCCGGCCCCGAGGTTGCGACCGCAACTCCGACTTCTCCACTGGCGCGCGCGTAGCCGTCGGCCATGTGGGTTGCGCCCTGTTCGTGGCGCACCAGGATGTGATGGATCTTGCTATGCTTCAGCGCGTCATAGGCGGGCAG
Organism: Terriglobales bacterium; assembly: GCA_035260505.1. Lineage (GTDB taxonomy): Bacteria > Acidobacteriota > Terriglobia > Terriglobales > Acidobacteriaceae > Acidiflorens. The sequence goes on along the minus strand of DATFVD010000297.1, from coordinate 3,205 downwards.
AATGGCGCCGCCGGGATAGCCAAAGACATCCTTCACGCCCTCCCGTTCGAGACATTCCCAAAGAATGCCGGCGCCGGTCATTATTGTCTTGTTCTTGTCTATCGCCGGCGTGGTTTTCTGATCCACAGTTTTCTGATCGGTCATGGGGCCTCTCTGCCAGTGCGTGGTGCAAGTTCGATTCGTGCGCGTGCGATTCGTATCAGGGCATGGCTGATGCATGCCGCAATGCTTGATGATAGCGCCTTCAGGCGCTGTAGCCGGCGATTGAAAATTGATCACCGGCTCCTGGCGCTGTCCTCGAAAAAAAAAGCCCACCATGCCGGCGTTTCTGGCGGGTGGGATTCAGGAGCGCTTACGATCTCTAATTTCTCAGCTCACTCTTTCCCCCGCACCGGAATGAATAGGTACGCTTGCACTCCGGGGATTTCAGAAATCATTCGTCGGGGACTCCATGAATGCATTTACGATTGCATCAAAAGTTGTCGTAATGGTACCAAACCGACCGGTCGGTTGCAAGTGGAAAAGTCAAGTCTTGCAGGTGGCGATTTTTCGGGGCGCTAGTTGCTGGCGGGAGCGTCCGTAAGGTGCTCGAAATGCAATATCTCCATTAAATACAGCCAGTTAGAGGAGAAACGCAGATTGTACGAAAGGGTGGATCACTTCTTGTCCCAGGTTTTTCCGCCGTCGGGGCTGCTCCAGAATTCGTTATCGCGGGTGGAAAGTATAACCTCCGCCGGACGACGCAGGTCGTTGCCCGCATTGCTTCGCAATTCATCTCTCCGTAATTCAGTGTTCCGCAATTCAATGTGAGTGATGTCGGACCTAAGTAGCCGGGCTTTGATGGAAGGCTGAACCTGCGCCCAGGTTACACCGCTGTCAGATGAGTGGAAGAGTGTGCCACCCTGTCCGCCCGCCCACACATCGTCGTCGTGACTGGTGTAGCACAGCAATAGATGATCGGGGTGCAAAGCGTCTTGCCAGCTCTGGCCGTCGAGCGATCGTTGCAGGACACCCCCAACAATGGTCCAGGAGACATGTGGCGCTACAGATTCGGTCGCAGTGGACGCCAGTCTTGCGGCAGACATCACATTCCCGGCCTGTAACCGGGCTGGTCCGGGGATAACGGGTGCCGGGGCCTTCTGCTCCTCACTCGCTGCCATCTCGGGCGGCGCCGGCTTGGCCTTTTCAATGGCTGGCGCGTCATTGGGAGGCGCGCTGTTTCGGGCCATCAGGTTGCCGTTGGCAGAGGGAGCTAGCTCGCCTGCAACTGCGGCGGCCCCAGTGACCTCAACGGTTTCAGTCGAAGCCTGTGCTCGGCTGCTCCGTGCATCGAATTCGAACGCCCGAGCTCTGGCCGATGGCGCCGCCGACGGCTGGTCTGCCACGCCTGAATCCTTCTTGTTGTCGGCAAGCAGCATGCCGGGTTCCGCTCGAGTCGTCGGTGTCACAACTTGTTCAGACTTGAGTTTCCTAGACAAGCGCGATTCCGACTTGGCTCGTGGTTCGTTAGTCTTGGCCAAGGCGGCGGATTGGTCCATTGACGACGACGCGGGTTGGGCGCCGGAAGCGGGTGGCACATTAGTCGCGACCTGCGGATTTGCGGAGGGCAGCGTCGCCTGATTTAGTTTTCCGGGATGCAGCAGCAGCACCGCGCCGGCCACCGCAATTCCCGCTGCCAGCGCGGCCCAGCGCAAAGTTGGCCAGGCAAAGCTTAGCTTGTGCGGGGCCCTCGCCTTCGAGACCGTTGTCCGGAGACCATCCGTGTCGGTCACAATCGGAGCGGCGGCAATGTCCGCAGGCGGGAGCGCCACAGCGACCACCTCGCGGCAGTCTCCGCAAAGCGCCAGGTGCTGGAGTAGGCCGTCACGCTCGGTTGCCGATAGTGCCTGCTCGGCAAAAGCCGTCAGCACATCTGCATCTGGGTGCACTTGCTCTGGCTCGGCACCGCCCGGCAAAATTCGGCCCGGCAAAGCAGCCCGCAGGCGGTCATGTACGATTTTGGGTACATCGGTCATTTTTTCTTAGTCACTTCTGTCAGTTATTGCTTCGATCAATCATTATTTCTGCCCCTCAGGCTTCCGTTAATCATGGCTACCGTCGCCTGCCTCCCGGGCGGGGACGTTTCTCCCATGGAACGGTTTCGCCCCGGAATCTTGCGTCAAACGCGAGCGCAAATTGACCTGTATATCCCGGACGTCGGTTTCCAGCGCTTCGGTGGCCTGGGCATGGCTCATTCCCTGCGTTCGCAGCCCGGCCAGAATGCGCTTCCGGAGCCCGGTTGCAAGCCGATCGAGCCGCCGGCTGACGCTTGATTCGTGCAGTCCCAGGGTGCGGGCGATTTCGGCCAGCGTCCGCCCATCCAAGTAATAAGAGGCCAGGGTAAACCGGTCCTCGGACGAAAGTTCCGCTAGCGCCTTATCGGTTGCCGCTTCCAGTCGTTGGTCTGAAATGCGATCTGGCGTGCGAGCCAGTTCAGGGTCCACGGCTGCAAACTGCACTCCCTCTTCCGTCTGCTCCTCCAGACTGACCGTGCGTTTCTGCTTGCGATAGCGATTGATAAATTCCTGCGCCATCACCGTGCGCAGCCAGCCTTCGAGCGAACCGCGGCCGGTATAGAACACAAGCTTCGACCTGCGTGCGCCATCGCGCGCGTTTACGCCATAAAGATCGGCAAACAGCGAATCGGCTAACTCAGCCGCATGGGCGCCATCGCGTGTAATGTGCAGTGCCATGCTGTGCAACTTCTGCCGGTAGCGGCCGATGAAGTCCTGCCATGCCCGCTCGCTTCCTGCGGCACAGGCGCGCGCCAGCGCCAGTTCCTCCAGACGCAGCGCCGCGCAGAAGGCGGCTTTGTGTTCGGCTGAAACGTGGGAGGAAGGCGCGGAGGAATTCTGAGCCGAATTGTGAGAAAGATACTTGCGCAGAATCTCGTCGAGGATTGCCGCGAACTGCTCGGCGCTCACGTCGTAAGCCGCAGCCCCGCTGCGCTCGTAAAGAGCTGCGGCGGTGTCTGCTCCCTGGCCGGATTCGGCGGACCTTGGCATGGGCGTTGTCTAGCTGGGCGTGTCCCAGATGATGCTAGCAATTTTTTAGACGCAAGGAAGAGGAAATCGTACGTTCTTCGACCAGCGAGCAGAGAAAGACACTCCTGGAAGACTCGCGGATGAGTCCCCGGCACGCTCTATCTTTGAAGGGGATGGACGTG
>DATFVD010000296.1:0-14701 GCA_035260505.1 Terriglobales bacterium | reverse complement strand
TCTCTTTCTCCGCGCGCTACACTGATTGAGGAATACTGATTTGAGGAATACGGCATAAGGTCGCCGGAAGGAGTTGGCATACATGTTGGCAGGGGACTCGAGGCGCCGGTCGGTGAGACGGATTGTCATTGTCATCGCTATTGCATTCTTTATGCTTTCTTGCACTGCGTCGCTGCGCGCGCTGGAGAAATCCAGAACCGATTGCATTCCCAGCTTTCCCTTTAAAGAGTCGTGGTGGGGCGCTGACGCAGCGTACTCGATCCCGCTGCCGGACGGTCGTTCTGTCTGGATCTTCGGGGACACCCTCTATGGCGAGCGGAGGACCGTAGAGGGCAGCGACCCTCGCATGGTGCGCAACAGCATCGGAGTCTCGACGTGCGACGAGCGCGGCGGTTGGACGGTCGATTACGTGATACGGCGGGATGACAAGGAACAGCCCCAGGACTTCTTTCAGGCGCAGCAAAAGGACACCTGGTACTGGGCTCTTGACGGATTTGTCCACAAGAATGATTTGTGGGTAACCCTGCTCTGCGTTCGCAACGCACCAAAGACGACATCCGCGGCCTTGGGCTTTGAAACCTGTGGGGCTGACCTGGCGAAGGTTTCGGGACTCGAGAATGATCCCCAGCACTGGAGCGTAAAGTACTTCCCATTGGTTGCCGAAAGTGTTCGCGCCTATCCTTCGGCTACCGCCGTGGTAGAAGGCGAGTTCGCGTATATTTTTGCGCTGCTTGAATCTGATTCACGTCCGATGTTGCTGACTCGCATACCGCTGGATCGCCTGGACGCACCGCAGGGGCGCCTTCAGTACCTCTCCAAGAGCGGCATCTGGAAGCCTGGCCTGACGCCGGCTGACGCGATGCACGTCATGAAGCACGGGAATACTGAAATGACGGTACGGTATCACCCAGCACTGAAAAAATGGGTTTCGATTCTGAACTATCCGAAACTCTTTTCCGACAAGATCGTGGTCCGCACCGCACCCCGACTCGCGGGACCGTGGAGCGAAGGCAAGGTGATTTATCGTATTCCGGAGATGCAGAAAGGCGAGGCTGGATATGACAAAGATACTTTTTGTTATGCCGGGAAGGAACACCCTGAATTTCGCCGATCTGGTTCGCTTGTTATCACATACGCCTGTAACACGATGAACGTGCAGAAGCTCACCAGCAAGCTGGATATCTATTTTCCGAAAGCTGTGCGCGTTCGCTTTCCCTGAGTAACGTTCAATCCCATTCCCACCAGCGTTCGGAGCGTTCTTTGTGCGGATGGGGAATGGTGAGGCGCAATGTCATGGTCTCGTGCGGTGAAAGGGTGACACGCAAGGGGGCCGCAGGCAGGTTGCTGAGAACCTCGTTCTCAGTGAGGTTCGTCTCTTCGACGGCTGTAATCTTAAGCGGCGTTTTCAATTCGGTGACGGCTTTGGTGCCGGCGATTTCCTGCAGGCGCACGGTATAGTGCTCGGGGTTGGCGTCGGCGCTTGGTTTGAAGGCCAGCAGCGCTACATTTTCCGAGGTCAGCGAGAAGTAAGAGCCTTGCGATTGTGCCGGAGCCATGCCTCCCGCCAACTCGGTCGCTATCAGCGGCACATCAAACGAGGTCCCTTCCCGATAGGATTCAATGGGATTCAGGGCGGCGTCTGATCTGAGAGCGAAGTGGTACCAGGACTGCGCCGGAAGATCGGGCTCGACTGTGGGAAAGTTGACCATTCCCAAATCGCGAGTATCGCCCTGATCTTGTTTTCGGATTACCGAGATGCGGACTGCGTTCAAGAACGTGTTCGGCCCTTTGACGCTGGGCAATCCGGGCAGGTGGTTATAGAAGGGCTCGCGTTCCGAGAGGGTCACGCTGATTGTCCGTCCATCGGATTGACCTGCAAGCACGAGCGAATGCTGGGGCACGGCGGCGTCTGTCCGCGCCCCGGGAAGGTAGTCGTCCGGTATGCGGTGATAGCCGGTGCCATCTTCGACCGACACCTCGGCGGATCCCTGGAAACGAAACGGCAGATTGAAAGAGTAGTATTCGCCGGGCAGGTTGCTGGCTACAAAAGGCATGCGGTCACGATCGAGAAGGTCGGCAAACTCAATGCGCTTGACCGTGTGGTAGAGAGTGATTTGTGTCTCCGGCCACAGAGTTTCCGGGCGCTGAATGGTGATGCGATCGAAGACGGGGCCGGTTTCGACGTGGATGGCAACTTGTCCCAAGCCGACGGGCAGGTTCGACCAGGCTGTCCAGCGCAGTAACTGGTTCGCGGCTTTGTCGCCTCCGGAGTCTATGAGTTCCCGGTCCAGTTGCTTGTCATAGATGCTGGTGACGGCGCCGTCGGCAGGGCGGACGCGAATGCGATAAAACGAATTTTCGATACTGGTTGATGCGGTGGGCAGTTGCTTCGCAGACGGACTGGCATCTGCGGGCTCGAACGTGTAACTCTTGTGGCCGAGAGCGGGAATGGCGGTGGCGACAAACTCAATTTCGTCCGCCGACAAACGCTGAGTCGCGACCGACTCGCCCGTGACTGCATCGCGCAGCACGACATCCTGCTTTGATTTGAGTCGCGCCACATCTGTGCGCGGCCAACTCACCGGATTAAATACGACCAGCGTTCTCTTTCCGGCAGGCACTTGAGAGAAGAGCGTCTGCAACCCGGTATCGATCAAGTTGCTTATGTCTTTCTGGCTGCTGTTCGTGTAGCCCACGTATTCGCGATTCTGCTGGTCGATCTCGGCCCGGGACATGAGTTTGGGCCATCCGACCTGTGCTGACCCGGAGTGCTCGTCGTACTTGAATAACTTGATGCGCGTGTCCTCCAGGTTGCCGGCGGGCAAACTGGTAAAGTTGCGGAACGTGAGCAGGCTCCAGAGCAACTCGGCGACCGGTGCGTGATCCTGCAGCCAGCGAGCCTGCGCGCTGATCACGGGTGAATTCAACTTCACTTCCGACCAGAGGCCGCTCCAGTCGCCCGCGTATGACGGGAATTTTTCGTTTCCGTATTGCGCCTCCATGTGGCGGAAGAACTCGGCGGGAGTGCAGACGACGATGCGCGGCTGTTTGCCGGCGGCGTTCCATTCGCGAACAGCGGGCAGGAGTTGCGTCGCCTCCTGATTGCTGGAAACAAAATCGTGCAGGTACAGCAACAGAACCGCATCGTAGGGGTAGCCGGCCTTGGCATACTTGTCCAGTAACTTGTCGACGCCGCGCTGCATGATTTCAAGGTTCGGGAGCCCTTCCCATTCTTTGGGATAAAAATGTTCCTTGGTGTAGGGCTCGCGTGCGACCGGATCGATGTAGTAGTCGGCAAAGGCCTCGGTGTATCCGCCAAAGCGGCTTTGGGTCTGCCAGGTCAGAACACGGCTCCCATCGGGCGATTGCCAGTAGAAAGGAATGTGTCCGGGACTTAGCGAAGTTCCTCCCCCGAGAAACAGGTTGGAGCCGTTCACAAAATAGTGCACGCCACTGCGGGCCAAAATCTGTGGCAGACGAAGAGTAAAACCGGGGACGTCATCCATCATGGCGAAATCGGTCTTGATGCCCAGCCTCTTCTCCAGATCTTTTATGTCGTAGGTGATGCGGTTGAGTTGTTCGGCGCCCATGAATTCGGTGTGCATGCTGCCGAACACGGCGGAGACCTGAATCTGTCCTTTGTTGACGAGGTCGACGAAGTCTTTGATCTGCTGTGGGTCGGTGGTGCGGGCCAGCCATTCGCGAATCTGCCAGACACTTTCGATGGTCCAACGGAACTCGGGGTCGCCCTTGGCGTTCGCAATCACCTCGTCAATATGCGGCTTTAGTTTTGGCAAGACTTCTTCCGGAGGCGCGATGAAACCGAGGTCCCAGTGGCTGCTGGGCATTACGTAGATGGTGTGGATTTGGCGGTGCACCGGTGCTTCGGAAATTCCGGCATCTTTTGTTTGCGCGAGTCCGACGGCGGTGAGTGTCAGCAGCAAAAACGTAGAGGCGATAAACCGGATCAAGGCGGTCCCTCCTTAAGAATGATTCATCCCAAGAAAGACAGGGCTTCCATCGAAGGAAGCCCTGACTGTAATCGAGCTTGCACCGATTCTAGAAGATGAACTTGAGTGCCAGTTGCGCTTGGCGTGACGTGCCCACGCCGACCAGGTCTCCAACTGTGCTGGTGCTCTTGCCGAAGTTTGGATCGTTCAAAAGCCCCGATGGGCTGTTGAAGTTGGGATGGTTGAACAGGTTGAACAACTCAGCCCGCATTTGCAGTCCGATCCGCTCAGTGATCTGTGTCGTTTTGGAGAGGCCGAGATCCACTTGAGTGAAGCCTGGGCCACGTCCGGCATTTCGCCGTAGGTTACCGAGCTCGAATGCTGGCGGGTTGGCGAAAGCCGCAATGTTGAGCTGATTGCCGGGCACGCTGTAGTTGCTCGGCTTAATGCTTTGCCCGGCCACGAGGTCGGGGCGAACTTGGTCAGCCCCGAAGAAGGGCGCCGACAAAGCTATGTTCACCGGCAAGCCGCTGCGCGCCTGCAACAGCGTGCTGACTTGCCAGCCCCTGGTGAAGCCGTAGGTTGCGTGCGGGACATCCCAGACCGCGCCCAGAGTGAAGTTGTGACGAACATCGATATCGCCATCAGCGAAGTCGCCTTTGGGGTTGTGTGAATTCTGAAAGGCTCCGGCCAGGATGTTGACCGCATCATCGCGCTCGTGCGCCCATGTGTAGTTGGCATCTACGTTCAGGCCCTGCCCAATATGACGACGGAGGCTCGCCTGGAGCGCGTGGTAGTTTGAATCGAGGTAGTCACCCAGATGGCGGACCTGGCCGAAATTCTGGCTGATCTGGTTCGGTACCCCGAAAAGAACAAAAGGAGACAGGTTTAGTTCTTCTCCGGCGTAGGCTGCGCCAGCCGGAAGTTTTACACCGCGGTTGCCGACGTAAGAAAGCTCAAAGATGGTGTTGCGGACGATTTCTTGCTGCACGCCAAAGCTCCAGTGCATGGAGTACGTGTCGCGGAGATTCGGATCGAGCGAGTTCACATTCGCCGCCCCGCTACAAACCGGCAGAGGCGACGGAAGAGGATAAGCGATGGTAAAGCTGGTCCCGCAAATCGCGCCCAGATCTTCGAAAATGTTGACGTTGTATCCCTGAACGCCATGGTTTCCGGCGAGGGATAGGGCTGCGCCGGTAAGCTGCGGACTGTAAAAAACTCCAAAACCGCCTCGCAGAACGGTCTTGCTGGTTCCAAAAGGGTCCCAGGCGAAACCGAAGCGGGGCGCGAAATTGTTGCGATCCGGCTTGTAGAGTCCGGCCCCGACCGGGGTGTAGGGCGCAACGGTGTTGGTAGGGTCCGCGATCAGAGTCGGAATGGAGAAGTTCCCGATTTGGTCGCCGTGGAGCACGGTGTTGTACTCGTAGCGCAGCCCGATATTGAGGGTAAGACGGGGTAGGACGCGAAAATCGTCCTGAATGAAAAATCCGTAATTGACGTTTTGCAAGGTCACCTCGGAGTGTCCGCCGAGCGTAGACAGGGTGAACCCGCAGTTTTCGAGAAGGCCACAACCCCCGCCTAGCCCCTCCCCCGCGTAACCTAGGAACGCTTGCGCATCGGACGCATCGTGGGTAACCGCCAAGCGAATGTCTGTGCCGGCGCGGATCGCGTGTTTACCCTTGCTCCAACTGAGGTTATCCAGGAATTGCAGGGAGTGCTGGGGCCGGTGACTAGAGAACAAAGCCGGCCCGGGAGTGGCTCCGAAGACGTTGGTCTGATCGCAGAATACACACTGAAAAACCGGGAAGGCGCCGCCGCCGCCGAGCGAATCAGCCTGGGGGCGGTTAAACGCAATCCCGAACTCATTCAACAGATTTGAACGGAATGTGTGGTTCCATGTGGCCTTGAACAAGTGGTTGCGACTTGTCGACGGGGATACCTGACCGAGTGCGATGCCGTACTGGGTGCTGGTGAATGAGTCGGCGATGTTGTAGCGGAACGAAAAGGTATCTTTGCTGGAAGCGTTGTAGTCCACCTTGATGGATCCGGTGTCTTCGCGGATGGTATTGCGCAGCCGTCCCTCGAAGTAACCCAGATCAGGGCGAGGGATCGGCGGCCCTCCCGGCGTGGGATTCGGCAAAAGTACTGGCGTGGATACGTTGGGATCCGGTATTGCGGCAAGGACCGGAGCTATCGAAGCAACACCCGTATCCTTCGTCGCCTGCGTCATGACCGGGACCGGACCCGTGGGGTTGTTCACAATCTGGCGAACGCCCTCATAGTTCACAAAGAAGAAGAGCTTGTCCTTTGCGATCGGCCCGCTCAGGTTGCCTCCGAACTGGTTGAGCCGCAGCGGCGTGCCGACAGTTGCGAAATAGTTTTTCGCGTCCATCGCATCATTTCGGAAGAACTCGAACAAGTTTCCATGGTACGTATTGCCGCCCGACTTTGTTATTACATTGACGATGTCGCCGCTGGAACGGCCGTATTCGGCCGAATATGTTCCGGACAGAACCTTGAACTCTTCGATGCTGTCCACACTGGCGCGGCTGATCCGTGAGGCTTGTCGCCCAAGCTGGGTGCTGACAGCATTCACGTCAATACGGGTCGCGTCCGCTCCATCAAGTAGCACATTGACGCCGGCAAAGGTCGTCTCGAATCCCCCCAAGCTGTTCTGACCAAAGCCGCCGGTAGTCACGGAGCCGGGGACGAGCGCGATGAGCGACGTGAAGTCACGGCCATTCAGAGGAAGATTGGTGACTTCCTTCGAGTTGATGGAGGCGCCACTCTCGCTGGTTTGCGTGTTTACGGTCGTCGTTTCGGCGGTAACTGTCACTTGCTCCGATGTGGATCCCACGTTTAGAGTGACGTCGACGCTACGGGTGTCAGTTGCATTGAGGACGATACCCGACACGACACCGGTCTTAAATCCGGAATGGCTGACTTCGACCCGGTAAGTACCCTCGGGGACGCCGAGCACTTCGTACTCGCCGGCGCTTCCTGCCTTGACCTCATTTACGCGACCGGTCTTGATGCTGGTGGCTTTCACGTTCGCTCCCGGCACCACGGCTCCGGACTTGTCTCGGACGACGCCGACGATGCTGCCTGTATCCAATTGGGCCATTGCCGGAAGCGCCAGTGCGCAGAGCAGAAGTGCTACCACTCCGATGTGCCGCTTATTCCAATTCAACATGATGCTCCCCCTCGACGTGGATTAGCTGCAAGCTTCAAGGCTTGGTGATGCGAGCCGGTCTTTTCTTCTCGACGGGAGATGTAAGCTCCGGCTTGGTTAGTTTGGTGCGCAGGTTGTCCCGAATCTCCAGATCCTGACGCAATAAAGTCTCGGCATACTTCAAATCTTCAAGAACTGCTTTGTGCGCGCCCTTGGCATCGCGCCGGGAAACCAGGCGGAAGATGCGCTGGTGACGGCGAAAATTGCTTTCAAAGTTTTCGATCAGATACAGCGTGCGGCGGCGGCCTTCGGCGAGCGCGCCGTACATCATGCGGAGCATGGCTTCCACGGCTACATTCTTCGACGCCTGCGCTAGCTCCTCGTGCAGAGACATCTCGAAAGCCATGTACTGTTCGGGGCGATCGAAGCTTGCCTTCATGCCGCGGATCGCGGCGTCCATGCGGGCGATGTCTTCCTTTGTCGCCCGGCGCGCGGCCAGGGCGGCCACGTTGGGCTCCAGAATCTTGCGCAGTTCGTAGAGCTCCAGGTACTTGACCTCCTGGAGGAGGAGCATCCACTGGAAATGTTTGCCTACGGCGCGCCCGAGTGAAGATTGGATATAGGTTCCGTAACCCGGACGGGCCTTGATCAGGCCGAGGAACATCAGGCCCTTCAAAGCTTCGCGAAGCGAGCTGCGGCTGACACCTAACATCGCGGCCAGTTTTGGTTCGGAGGGAAGGCGGCTGCCGACGCGAAGTTCTCCGCTGCGAATCAGTCCTTCAATACGGCGCGAGATCGTCTCCATGACGGTTTCGCGCTTTACGGATTCGCCGGGCAGAGGATGGGCGGTCGCCACTTGAGGTCCAATTTTGTACCGCAGAAGTTTGTCCGACAAACTCGGCTCTTGTCAAGAACAAAAACGCCGGCCGGAAAAAACCGCCTCACGCGATCTCCAGGACAATAGCATTAAAGTTAGCCTGATTGTGTCCTATACACGGCATGATTGATCTCCGCGAGGCCAGCTAGCTTTTTTCAATTGACACGATTAGGGTCGAGTAATATGTTCGCTTGTCGGACAAATAAAGGGTCGATAAACGCAAGTCGGACAAATCGATGCCGGGCAAATCAATGCCGGACAAATCAATGCGCCCTTTGATCCCCCTGACGCGGTTCCGGACATTCGCGGAAGGGCTCGACCATCCTGAGGGTCTGGCGTTCGATGCCGACGGGACACTTTGGGCGGGCGGCGAACTGGGCCAGATCTACCGCATCGGGCCGAGGGGACGAGTAAGGGAGATCAGTCGCATGGGCGGGTTCTGCCTGGGCCTGACTTTTTCTCGCGCGCAGGAACTTTATGTCTGCAATTTCAAATTGCCCGCGCTCGTCCGGATGAACCGAAAAGGACGCATCCTCGATTCCTGGGATCGGTGCGGCAGCCGCAAATTCAAGACACCAAATTTCTCGGTCTTCGATTCGGAAGGCAATCTTTATTTTTCAGACTCGGGAGACTGGGAGGAGGTCAACGGCTGCGTGTATCGCCTCCGAAAAAATGGGCGTGTCGAGATGTTTGCCGGGGCTTTCGCGTTTGCCAACGGTTTGTCGCTCAGTGCAGATGAGCGCTTTCTGTACGTGGTGCAGAGCACTCGAGACAATGTGCTGGAAATCGAGATTCGGGCGGATGGCAGGGCAGGGAAGACCAGAGTTTATGCTTCGGGACTGGCACGCGTACCGGATGGCATAGCGCTCGATGCTGCGGGAAATTTGTATGTTGCTTGTTATGCTTCCGACAATGTGTACAAGGTTTCTGCGCGGGGGAAGGTACAGTTACTGGCTTACGATCCCGCGGGCACTATGATCGCGCGACCGACGAATGTGGCGTTTGGCGGACCGAACTTTGAGCAGATGTTTTTTGCCAACCTTGGCCGGTGGCATGTGTGCGAGGCTCCGGCAGGGGTCAAGGGGCAACTACTGGCCAACCAACGATAGGCCATAAATGTTGGCGTTGAGTTCCTATGAAAATTACCGATGTTCGCTGGACTCCGGCATTCATTCCGATAGAAAGCCCATTGCGCTATGCCTTCGGCGCTCACCCCGGTTTTTCACGCATCATCATCGAGGTCCAAACGGATGAAGGACTGGTTGGCCTCGGTGAATGTTATGGCGGTTCCAGCCGTGAGGGTCAACTGGCGGAGATGCGTCCTTTGCTCATCGGCGAAGACCCGATGCAATTGGAACGAATTCGCTGGAAGCTGGCGGCGCCGAGTTCGCTAAAACTGTTTGGCCACGTTCTTGGCTTTGCCGGGCTCGAATTTGCATGCCTTGATCTGCAAGGGCAGATACTGGGCAAACCTGTTTGCGAAATTATCGGCGGAAAATTTCGCGACGAAATTGCTTTTTCCGCCTACCTCTTTTACCGCTACGCCAACGACGATGGGAAGGGCGAAATCTCCAACCAGGATCAGATGGTCGCTTTTGCGAAAGAGGTCGTCAAGAAATATGGTTTCGAGACACTGAAGTACAAGAATGGCGTGATGCCGCCCGATGAAGAAATCGAAACCTTCATTGCGCTGCGCGCTGCCTTTCCCAAGCTGCGAATCCGGCTCGATCCCAACGCCGCCTGGTCGGTCACGACGGCGGTGCGGGTGGCGCGACGATTGCACGAATACGACGTCGAGTACCTGGAGGATCCGGTGTGGGGCATGAGAGCGATGGCGCGCGTCAACGCAAAAGCTCCATGGATTACGCTGGCGTCGAATATGTCGGTGTTTGCTTTCGAGGATCTCGTGCCCAACGCGGTCATGAATATTCTCGACGTGGTGCTGCTTGATCCCCACTGGTACGGGGGGATTACGCGCGCGCGGTTGGCCGGACAGCTTTGCGAAGCCATGGGGGTGGATGTCGGCATGCACAGTGGAGCGGAATTCGGCATTTCACAGGCGGCCATGTTGCATTTGGCCGCATCGCTGCCAAATCTTATTGCAGCGCCGGATTCGCACTACCACCACCTCGCTGATGACGTGATTGAAGGAGGGAAGCTCAAGTTCGCGGGCGGGAAGATGCAGGTGCCGAAAGGACCGGGCCTCGGCGTCAAACTCGATCGCGACAAACTTTTCAAGTATCACGAGCTTTCTAAAAAGCGTGCGATGGGGTCGTGGATCGAAGATCCACATCGTCCCGGGAGTATCACTTACCAACCGAAATGGTGAAATGCTCGATGAGACTCCTGCTTGTGCGTAAAGCGTGCCTGTTCTTGGTGCTCGGAATGGCCTGCGTCTCCTGTTTTGCGCAAGAGCGCGTCATCTGGCGGATTGGCACTTTCGATCACGCTTCCGGAGAGTTTCGAGCAAAGTCCGAGGACTACAATAACCCCAAAATTGATCCGGTCTATCGTGTCGGCAAGAGCAAGGACGGCGAGGATTGGCAGAGATTTCAACCCGGTCCGGCAAACGGGATGGCGGGGGGACGAGAGCATCCGTTCACGATTCTGTTCGACCTGCATGATCCGATGGCTGGCGTCTTTCGTCTGAAGATTGCGATCTTGTATGAGACCCCGCGGTTATCGCATCTGAAAGTGGATCTCAACGGCCATTCCGGAATTTTCTATTTCCATCCGCAACTTGATTATGGCGCCGGCGACTGGGAAGGCACCTTTGTTCCGCAGACATCCGTCGATAGCAAGACCATCGACCTTCCCGCGGAGTGGTTTCGCGGTAGCGACAACCGGCTGGTGCTCACCGCGCTCGATGAGCCATCGACGGTCGAAACCTCGTTGGGATCAATCGCGCTTGGACATAGCGGGCTGGTCTACGACGCACTGGAACTGACGCAGGATGTCGCGACTACCTACTCTCGTGACCGCATCACGGCACAGGTGCGCCCGAGCATTTTTTATCGGAACTCGCCCACTGGACTTTCCGAAGTCGTCGAGGTGGATGCCTCATTTGCTGCGATGCCGGCGGATTGGTGGGCGACACTCAAGATCGGCGATACAGAATACAGTCGGCAGGTCAAGACAGCTGAGGCGTTTGGTGAAAGTCAGCTCGAGTTTGATATCCCGGAATGGCAGGGAACGAAGGCGGCCGCGCTGGTGGTTAGAACTTCGACGGGCGCCCGGACATTTCCGGCGGAGCTGACTCCGGCGAAGAAGTGGACCATCTTCATTATTCCGCACGAGCATCTCGACATCGGTTTCACTGACTACGCGGCGAAGGTGGCGGAACTGCACTCGCAGGCGCTGGATGGCGTGATCGATTTGATGCGAGAAGTACCCGACTTCCGTTGGACGCTCGATGGCTACTGGGTTCTGGACCAATATCTGAGCGGGCGCTCGGCGGAGCGGGGCAACGAACTGCTGCGATTGATCAAGGATGGCAAGATTACGGTCCCGCCGCAGTTTGCCAACCAGCACACCGGGGTTGCATCGCTTGAGGGGCTGGCTCGTTCTCTCTACGGCTCTCACTTTTTTGCCAAGCAACACGACCTTCCGCTCGGAGCGGCCCATATCACGGATGTGCCTTCCTATTCGTGGTCGTATGCTTCAATACTGCACGACGCGGGCGTGAAGTACTTCGCAGCCGGCAGCAATTCGTGGCGCGCACCGGGAGTGCTGCAAGCTCGCTGGAATGAGAAGTCTCCTTTTTACTGGGAGGGCCCCGACGGTGGGCGCGTGCTGATGTGGTACTCGCGTGCGTACCTGCAACTGGCAACGCTGTTTGGAACGCCCCCTCGGTTGGCGGCGGTGCGCGACTCTCTGCCTGTTTTTCTGCAGGCGTATTCGGGACCGAACTATAAGGCGAACGCGGCAATCATATTCGGCACGCAACTTGAGAATACGGTTCTCAGCAGGGAACAAGCCTACGTTCGGGGGGATTGGCAGAAGCAGTATGCGTGGCCGCGGCTGGAGTTCTCAAATTTTGCCGAGGCACTGGAGCAAATCGAAAAGCAATTCGGATCGGATATCCCCGTTTACCGCGGCGATCTCGGGCCTTACTGGGAAGACGGTTTTGGTTCCGATAGCAAGCACACGGCGCTTCACCGGCGGAACCAGCAGCGAATCCTGTCGGCGGAGAAACTGGCGACCATTCCCGCGCTTCTGAGTCCTGGGCTTCGGCCGGATCACCGCTTACTGGCGCAAGCCTGGAACAACATGCTGGTATTCGACGAACATACCTGGACTTACGTAGGAGCAACCACGCAGCCGGAGCACGAGCAAACCGAGAATCAGCTTGCCCTCAAGGGTGCTCGCACTGTCGAAGCCGAACGCGAGATTACGGAATCCTTGCAACGCAGCTGGGCGCAAGTCGAATCCTTTCTTGGACTGAAAGACCCGTCGCTCGCAGTCTTTAACGCGCTCAACTGGCGCCGTAGCGGACTCGTGAGCTTCGACTTGCAAGACGGTCTCGGTTTATTCGACACGACAACCGGCAAGCGCGTGTCGTATGAAACTGTAAGCATCGGTAAGAGCACGCCGCTTCCGGGATTCGGGGGAGGATACCGGCGGGTTCGCTTCGCGGCAGAGAATGTTCCGGGCCTTGGCTACAAATTGTTTGCATTGCGAGCCGTCCCGGCTGGCCAGTCTGCGGATTCGTCCGAAAAAACGGTCGACGGAACTACTTTTGAAAGCCCTTACTACCGGATTACCGTCGATCCTTTGTCAGGCGCGGTTAGCAAAATTTGGGATAAAGAGCTGAACCGGGAACTGGTGGACGCGGCGAGCTCATTCCGTTTCGGCGCGTACCTTTACGTTACGGGCGCCGACGACATGCCGAACAACAGTTTATATCGCTACGGCGCCACGCTAAAGCCGGCGACATTGTCGACTGCCATCGCCAGCCACGGACGCTTGTTAGGAGCGAAACAGGTGCCATTCGGGACCATCATTACGATGGAGGCTTCCGCTCCCAACACACCAATGATTCGGCTGGATATCACACTCTACAACGCGAAAAAGAAAATTGATTTTACGTACCATCTTTCCAAGGAAACGACGATAAAGAAGGAAGCTGTTTACATCGCATTCCCCTTCGCCGCGAATGAACCAGAATTTGGCTATGACACCCAGAACGGCTGGGTAAACCCTGCCAAAGATGAACTGCCGGGTGGAAGCCATGAATGGTACACCGTGCAGCATTGGGCCGCGGTGCGCGATGCCGGATTCATGGCCACCGTTATTCCACACGACACGCCACTGGTAAGTTTTGGCGATATCGTGCGAGGAAATTGGCCAACCGAATTTCGCCCCCGGTCCGCCACTATTTTCTCCTGGGTGATGACTAACTATTGGGGCACGAATTTCGCACCGCAACAAGGCGGAGAATTTACCTTTCACTATAGTCTGGTAAGCGGACGCGCGCTCGATCCCGCGGATCTTACTCGTCTGGGAAATGCGGCGATGACTCCGCTAGAAGCAGATCAAGTTGGTCCAGCGACAGTACCCGGCAAGCTGCCAAGCGATGAAGCAAGCCTGCTGGAAGTCAACAACCCGTCGGTTGCCGTCGCCACATGGAAACTGGCGGAAGACGGGCAAGGCAGCATCCTGCGCTTGCAGGAAACAGCGGGGAAGCCTCAGTCCGTGAGGATTCGGAGCGCATACCTGAAAATGGACCAGGTCTGGCGATGTTCGCTGCTGGAGGACAATCTGCAGGAAGTGAAGGTTGTCGATCTTGACTCTAAAACCCATGGTTTCCAAATAGAAGTCAAACCGTTCGAGATCGTGAGCCTGCGATTGCGAACCAGCCCGGATTTCCCTGAGGGATCATCCAACGCAAAATGAGGCGCTTTATATGAGCATCAACTTCAGGGACAAAGTCGTTGCCGTAACCGGCGGAGCTATGGGAATCGGTGAGGCGACTGTGCGCAAATTTGCGGAACTCGGCGCCGCGGTTGCAATCCTGGATATCAACCCAGACGCAGGACGGAAAGCGGCACAAGCGATTGGCAAGGCAACGAGGGTTGAATTTTACGCTTGCAATGTCGGGTCGTCGTCAGAAGTGGAGCAAACCGTCGCTTCCGTCATCCGTGACTTCGGTGGAATCGATGTGCTGGTGAGCAATGCCGGTATCCAGCGCTACGGAGACGTCGTCGGAACCACGGAGGAGTTATGGGACGAGGTCATGGCCGTGAACCTCAAGGGCTGCTTTCACAGCGCGAAGCATGTGGTCCCGGGCATGAAAAAACGCGGCGGGGGCACAATCGTGGTCGTCGGCTCGGTGCAGTCCTTCACTGCCGTCGGCAATTCAGCAGCTTACGTTACCGCCAAACATGCCCTGCTCGGACTGGTGCGGGCCATGGCTCTCGATTACGCGCAGCAGAATATTCGCGTGAACTGTGTTTGCCCGGGAGCCATCGATACTCCCATGCTGCGCTGGGCAGCCAACCTGGATGCCAATCCGGAGAAAGTCCTGGCCACGTGCGATCGCATGCACGCTCTGGGCCGGATGGGAAAGCCAGAAGAGGTTGCCTCCGCGATCGCCTTTCTTGCCAGTGACTGGGCCTCATTTATTACTGGGGCGGCGCTGATGGTAGATGGGGGCATGCTGGTTCCAACGGGCGGCATGGGTTTTCAAGAGGGCGGTACGGG
>DATFVD010000295.1:0-4170 GCA_035260505.1 Terriglobales bacterium | reverse complement strand
CTGCCCTGAGCGAAGCCGAAGGGGTGGGATTCCACACTCGCTGCCCTCTCGGGATCTTCTCGAGCCACATGACAGAAATCAGGAAATGACTCGTTTGTCCCCATGTTTTGGCATCACTTCCATAACTTGGCTCTGTCCGGTTTGCCCGCGGACTACCTCCGCGATAAACCGTCTGAGTGCCCCAGGGGCACGAAATACTCGGAGCTCCGCAGTCGGCGCGTGGTTAGCGATGGCTTGCATGAGAATCGGACGATTTTGATAGCGATACGCCATCAACCAACGCCAGAAGTCGGCACGCTCGCGCGATCGCAGGACTGCTCGCCAGGCACAGCGGACAAGCGAGAAGTCCAAAAAAATGATCGTGTCCGCCGCTCGAAGCCGAACCTCAACAACGTCAGAGGACCCCAGATCACCATCCATAATCCATCCTTCTTCCGCGACAAGCCTCTCTTGCACGACCACCCACTGATCGCGCGGTGTTGCGGCCAGACCTGGTCGCCAGAAGACCTTGTCAAGCTCGATCACAGGGAGGCCGGTGATGTCGCCCAAGCGCCTCGCGAGAGTTGATTTGCCTGAGGCTCCACGACCTAAGATGACCACGCGCTTCATTATTCAATTCTATGGTGCCCGCGGCGAATTCTTAATCGACCACCGATTTTTTCATCACAACCATCCGTGTCCGAAATAAATTGACTTAAGACCCACCGTGCGCGAAAATAGAAATCTAGTTGGGGCAGTTTCGAAGTCCGTCCACCAAGACGGTCCTCGTAACTGCCCCAAAGCCGTTTCAGCGCTATTTTAGGAGCTAAGTCCTTATTCCGGAATACTTTGATATAAGTCCTTAAGAATCAAAGACCGAGTCCGAAAATTCCCGCTAACTCTATGATTCCAGGAGACCAGGGGGGAGGGGGGTGGGGTACTAAACTGGTAAACACCTCCAAATATCCATAGGCGGGTGGGTGATGGGATCATCGGTGTACTCGATGGACGAGGCGCTGCACGAGTCAGCGAGAAATCCCACGCGGGCGACGACCGTGGAATCCCACCCTTCAAAAAACGTCGGGGCATTGATTATTTCCGTCCCTTTTACGCTCCGCAAACATGTCACCGCTGAAGGTGCGACGCTGCTTGCGCCCGCCCCTTGCACAAATCGCAAGGACAAGGAGCGGGCCACCCACCATGTCTGTGACGTATGAACATCCCCACTCAAGCCAAAAGCCGGCTTGAGTGGGCCACGCGCCATCCCTTGTGAGAGTAAAATCCAATCCGTGCCAAGCTATGCATACGCCGTTCTTGCTGCAGGGTGGGTGATTTGGTTAACACCGTTCCTGCTCGCCAGACGCCACCACGAACGTGCAAGAGTGATTGATCGCCGTGCCCGTTGGGGTGTTTTGCTGGTCGCTATCTCTTATTCAATGCTCTGGCAGAACAGTTTTTGGGCAAGACCACTCCCCGCTTGGCGCTTTGTGTTATCGGTTTCTTTCTTGCTGAGCGCGATTGTTTTGTCGTGGACCGGAGCACGCACTCTCGGCCGGCAGTGGCGAGTTGATGCCGGCCTCAACCAGGACCATGAGCTTATTATGTCCGGTCCTTATAAGCTGGTCCGTCACCCTATCTACACCTCGATGCTCGGTCTTCTTTTCGGAACAGGCTTCATGGTCACGCCGCTATGGCTACTCCTGGCAGCAGTCATCGTGTTCGTGGCCGGGACTGAGATTCGTATCAGGATCGAAGATCAGCTGCTATCGTCCCGCTTCGGGGAGAGATTCCGGGAGTACCAGAGTCGCGTCCCTGCCTACATCCCATTTCTCAGATAGGCTGCTAATCACTCTCGCTTTCTACTGATTGATATCCTGCTTCGCCTCGAGGCGCTTCACCAAGCCATCCACATAGCTCTTCTGGTTGTCTGGAGCTCCTGCAAGCGCCAGCTTCATTTCCTTGGCAGCGTCATCGAATTTGCCTTGCGAGCAGTACATACGAGCCAGTCCCGAATGTATGAACCATTGGTCGGGATGTTTCTTCGCGTTTTCGCGGAAGATCGCGAACGCTTCTTCGCTGCGCTTTTCACCTTGCAGTCCGCGAGCGAAGAGATGGATTTGCAGCGGGCTGGCCATATCGAGCGCCTTCTTCTGCGCCGTTGCGGCCTCGTCTTTGCGGTTGAGCGCGGTCAGGACTTTCGACTTGGTTAACTCGTTGTCGTAGCGGTCTTCATTTTCGATGGATTTGTTGGCATAGGTCAGGGCGTCCTCGGAGGCAATCTTTTCCGTGAGCAGGTAATTCGCTGCTTCGTCCCAGCTTATCCACGTGTACTGCGAAAGGTTACGAAGTTGTTTCTTCAGGCTGGCCTGTACAACGTCGTGCACATCGACGGAGACCTTGAACGGGACAGAGATCTTTTCCCACTCCAGTTCAACTACCGCCGAATCTTTCTGCAGATTGTCGAAGTCGTAGGTCAGGGCATTGTGCACGTCCGCTGCCTTGGGCTTCACGGTTACGCGCAGCGCATCTTCCTTTTCGTCGTAGGTGAAGGCGCCCCAGGAAGTCGAGTTCTTTGAAAAAATGATTGTCCACTCATCGGCGTTCGGGATCATATGCAAGCCGTAGGTTCCCTTGTCGAGCGGCTTGCCTTCGACCTGGACCGGGTCGCTGAAGGTGATCGTCGTGTTTTCATTTGCTCCGGCGCGCCACACCTTGCCGTAGGGAACGAGGTCACCCCAAACCTTGCGATCATTTACCAGCGGACGGTGATAGCGGATGGTGATGTCGGTGATGCCAATCGTCTGCGAAATCTGCGCTCGCTGGCTTTGCAGGGGCAGATCGAGTACGAACGATTGTGCCGGGCTCACGGCCGACACGGCTGTCATCAGCAGGCAGAACAGGAATCCTCGCACGGTTGCTCGGAACATTGGGAATGCCTCCTTCGGTCTTGGATCTTCGTATATCGGAATTGCTGGTAAAGGGGGCCGCGGATCGCGGTCCATGGTCGGCATCTTAGACGTGCTTCCGGGCCGGCGGTGAGCAGCGGTGGACTTTAAATCGAAAGCGCCGGGTGCTTCCGTGGGTATCGATGCGGGTTGCTGCGCGTGAGGCGAGACAGGCCTGGTCTCTTCGGGAGCCCTTTGGCGCTTGTGCTATATTTCTCCCCAAACTGTAGGAGGAACTATGCGCCCACTTGGTGTCACCTTTGTCGGCTTCTATCAGATTCTGCGCGGTGTAATCGGACTGCTGTTTGGGCTCGCCATCCTGCTATTCTCCGGACTGGCCGCCAAGTTTGCTTCCCTCGCCGCGGAAGGCAATGCCGTTGAAAATCTTCTGCGTGGTTTCGGCCACCTGGCCGGCCTTGGAATCATGGTGTTTGCGATTGCGCACATGGTCGCGGGCTATGGCGTCCTGCAGATGCAGAACTGGGGACGTCTCCTCACGCTTTTATTTTCCGCGATCGGACTCGTGCTGGTTCTCCCGGGCGTCGTCCACGCGAATATTTTTTCTTTGCTGTTTGGGGGGATAAACGCGGCCTGCATCTTCTATCTGGCCATGCCTCCGATCAAGCGCGCCTTCCACGCCCAAGGCAACCCGATGCGAATGGCGGCCTAGGCAGGGGCATTTTTCGCGGTCGGTTGATCCTTGAGCCGTAGAGACGCGGTTTGGCGCGTCTCGCTCCTTTACTTGAGTGTCCGTCCGCGAACAAGTCGACCAGGAAATCCGGCAGCGCGGGCCGATGCCGTTTGCGCGCTACATGGAGATCTGCCTCTACGATCCTTTCGATGGCTACTATTCCCGAAACGCGGAACAATTCGGCAAAGCCGGAGACTTCTATACTTCGAGCGACGTGCATGCCGTCTTCGGACGGCTGCTGGCGCGACAGTTTGACGAGATGTGGCAAGGGCTCGACCGGCCTCCTAAAATCGAAATTCTCGAACTCGGCCCGGGGCGCGGTCTGTTTGCGCGCGATGTGCTGGATTGGTGCTACAAGAAATTCCCTGACTTCTTCGCTGCCGTCACCTACACCTTGCAGGAATCGTCGCCTGCGCTGCGGATCAAACTGCAAGATACGGTCAAGGATCACCTCGCCAGCGGCAAAGCGGTAATCTCCGCGGAATCACTGGAAAGACGGCCGGCGGACGTGGACATTCATCGCAGCCTTCCGCCTGATACGCCGCTGATTGTTTT
>DATFVD010000294.1:0-36894 GCA_035260505.1 Terriglobales bacterium | reverse complement strand
TCGACAATCCACTCGCGGAGATGGTTGCAACCGAGGGCACAGAAGAGCTCCAACTCACCGAGGTGGTCAGATCCTGCGTGGTTCCGTCGCTGAACGTTCCCGTAGCCGTGAACTGCTGTGTGGTCCCGGCCGCTAGCAACGGGTTTTGCGGGCTTACCTGTAGGGAGATTAGACTCGGTAACACGCTCAGATTGGTTGAGCCCGTCAGCGCTCCCAAGGCCGCCGCGATGATCGTATTTCCAATGGCGACAGCGGTCGCCGTCCCGCTGCCGTTGACCGTTACTATTGCCGGATTCGAAGAGGTCCAGGTTGCAGAAGTGGTCAGATCGTGGGTTGTGCCGTCGCTATAGGTTCCTGCGGCGTCGAACTGCTGGGAAAGTCCCGCCGCCATCGAAGGACTGTCCGGAGTGACGGCTATGGATTGTAGTGTGGGCTTGCACATCCCCGCACGGAATGCATTGTAGACAGGTTGGATTTGCTGAGAGCTCAGGGCCTGGTTGAAGACGGCAACTTCGTCCATTAAGCCCGCAAACGATGGCTTCTGCGCACCCAGGTAAGCGCCAAAGACAAGTTGCGGATACCAGGAAGAGTTCTGAGATGCGATAGCGCTCGCGGCCACGTTTCCGTTCAAATACACGTTGACGTTGACTTGGGAGTTAGAGGTGGAATAGGTAATGGCTACGTGAGACCATCGGTTGAAGCTAACTGGTCCGAGGGCCTGCGCCGACAGGTTTCCAAACTCCCAGCTCAGATTGCCGTTCGAGTCGACCGCCAGTCCCGGGGTCCGGTTTGTGCCGTCGTAACTACCCGTCAGCGATCCCGCGCCTGTCGGCATGAACCATAACATCAGGGTTCCCGAAGTGGGCGAATAGACAGGAGAACTGACGAGGACGGAGGCGCCATTGCCCGCAAAACGAAACGCCGACCCGACTTCACCCTTGCCGTATGTCGCACCGTTCCGGAGTGTGCCGGAATTGTTGCCGCCGATGTCTACGGTATCGCCGTCTCCCGTCCACCACCCCACCAACCCAGGCGGAGCAGCAACACACTGAGCTTGGAAGACAACCATGGTGGTGCTGCCCGATATCGATCCTGTAGTGGCTGTGATGGTTGTGGTCCCTGCCGCGTCAGCGCCGGCAAGCCCTGAGCTATTCACGGTGGCGACGGTTGCAGCGGAAGAAGACCAACTGAGGGAACTGGTGCCATCCTTCGTGCTACCGTCGCTGTAATTCAGTACGCCAGTGAACTGTTCGTATGCTCCCGCAGGGACGGATGGGTTACCAGGAGTGACGGTGATCGAGATCAGGGTGGGTGTCGCAACCGTAACCGTTGCCGCGCCGCTGACGGATCCATAGGCCGCAGTGATTGTCGCCACTCCCTGGGTCACTGCCCGTGCAAGTCCGGTCGAGTTAACGGACGCAACTGACGCGGCCGAGGACGACCAATTGACAAACTGGCTGATATTTACAATGACCCCGCCCGGCCAGGTGCCCGTAGCAACAAACTGCTGCTGATTCCCCGGCGAGAGCGTTGGAGTTGGCGGTGCAACAGCGATCGAAAGCAAACCTGAGAGGGTACCCGTGCCTGACAGGCTCACCGTCTGCGGACTGGTACTCGCACTATCGGTGAGGGTCAGGGTCCCAGTCCTAGTACCTAGAGCGGTTGGCGTGAACGTAACGGAAATCGTGCAGCTCGCTCCTGCCCCCAATGTGTTGGGAGGCACTGGGCAGGTAGAAGTTGGCGCAAAATCACCTGAAACTGAAACACCTGAAATCGTCAGTGGAACCGTCTGGTTATTCTGCAGAGTCACGCTTTTTCCGGCGCTAGTGGTGCTAATCACCTGGCTGGCAAAGGTGAGGCTAGCAGAAGACAGGTTGACTGGAGCCGTTCCGGTGCCGCTCAACTTTGCGGTTTGTGGAGAGTTTGCGGCATTGTCGCTTACCGTCAGCGTTCCCGTGCGGGTACCGAGAGCGGTGGGCGTGAAGGTGATAGAGATTGTGCACTTGAGCTTCGCCGCCAGCGTGTTCGGAGATAATGGGCAGTTCGAGGTCTGGGCAAAATCGCCTGAAGTTGAGATCCCTGCGATGGTCAGAGGTACCATCTGATTGTTTTGCAATGTTAGGACTAAGGCCGCGCTGGTGGTATTCACAAACTGGACGCCAAATCCCAGTGATGGAGCCGATAAAGCAGCGGGAGTTACTCCAATCCCGCTCAAGTTTGCTGTTTGTGGGGAGTTTACGACATTGTCGCTAACCGTCAGCGTTCCCGTGCGGGTACCGAGGACGGTGGGCGTGAAGGTGATCGCGAGTGTGCAGCTAAGCTTAGCTGCCAGCGTGTTCGGAGATAGTGGGCAGTTCGAGGTCTGGGCAAAATCGCCTGAAATCGAGATCGCGGTAATGGTCAAAGGGACCGTCTGGCTATTGGTCAGAACGACTGTCTTCGCCGTGCTGATGGTCTGTAGGACCCAGTTGCCAAAGGACTGACTGGTCGGGCTCAGGGTTTGAGCTCCCGCTTTACCAGCAAAGCAAGTGAGCATCGCTAGCATAACAAGCAACTGCGGTTGAATCCTGAGGCATGGCCCGGGCCTAGCCATAGCGCACCTCACTACGGATTGCGCAGTCTCTCGCGCACCGAACGGTCGAACATCACCAGAGGAAGGGGTCCCAACAAGAAAGTCTCAAATAAAGCCTGAGACCAAATCTTTCTAAGCGAGAAGTGCAGGAACTCTAGATCCGCCAGGGGTCGGTGTCAAGAGCAAAGCGCGTGGCCGCCCCTTTACAAACTCGGCTCTTCTCTTTACTTATCAGTCTTTACTTATCAGGGAACCGCTCTATGCTAAACTCGCACACCGCCAGCCCCGTCGGAGCGTTCATGCGTAACGCAACCTTGCCTGGAATCTCTGCCTTGGTAGTCCTGGTATCGTGCTTGCTGTTTGCCCAGCAGCAGTCCACAGCCCCGCCGTTGCCGACGAATGCGCCGCCGCAAGGACAACCAGCAGAGGGAAAACCAGCGCTGGAGCTGGAGCAACCGTCCAAGGAACCACCAGCAAGTCCTAGTCCTCCGCCTTCCGCGAACGAGCCGGCACAGCCGCCCACGCCGCCGCCTACCGCGCCGCCGCCGGCAAGTGAGCCGGGGCAGCAAGCGGCGGCGACTCCCAAAGGTCGCAAGAATCCGAAAGTGGAGGCATGGGAGATCCTTGATGACGCCTGCACTGGAAATAAAACGATCACTCGTGCCATGGCGATCCGCGTTTTGGGGCTTATGCCGAACGATGCCAAAGCTTTGCGGCTTGCGGAAAAAGCGCTCGCTGACGAGAAACCGGAGGTGAGAGCGGCGGCGGCAACGGCGCTCGGCGATATGAAGTCGAGAAGCAGCATCCCAAAGTTGAAAGAAGCGTTGGATGACACGGATCCCGCGGTTGCCCTGGCCGCAGCCCACGCCCTCGATGAGATGCACGACGAATCCGCTTTCGAGGTTTACTACGAAGTGTTAACTGGACAGCGGAAAGCCGGCAAAGGCTTGGTTGCTTCGCAAGCGGCGGTCCTGAAGGATCCGAAGAAGATGGCGCTTCTCGGTTTCGAACAGGGCATTGGCTTCGTTCCGTTCGCCGATATCGGATGGGTAGCTTTTAGGACGATGAAGAAAGATGACACGTCCCCGGTTCGCGCGGCAGCAGCCAAGGTATTGGCCAAGGATCCCGATCCGGCCGCGACCAAAGCACTAGCCGACGCGGCGGACGACAAGAGCTGGCTGGTGCGTGCGGCAGCTCTAGAGGCTCTTGCTAAACGCGGCGACCCTGCGGGGCTCGACGCGGTGAGCCCGCATATGTCCGATAAAAGGGAGGCAGTAAGGTACACCGCGGCCGCGGCCGTGGTGCGGCTAGCGGCGATCAAAGATTCTATGAAAAAGAAAGCGCTCGGGAACAAAGGTAAAAAGGACATCCCCAAGGGGGAAATGAAAGGTGGAATTCCACCGTTGAAGAATTAGTTCGCGAAACCAACTGACGGGTCGCTGTGGATCCTTAACTCGACGATCCATCGGCATTACCCTGCATTACCGGGACGCTTAGGGGTGTCTTCGCGCCGACCCTCTTTGAGCCAGCCGCACTGAAAACGCACCTGACCGAGTTCACTTCCCGACATAGGTACGTGGCGAGCCGATGCCGGTGCATCGGTCGAAACCCACCTTGCAACGCGAATCTCCCAGGGTGATGTCTTTGAAATCGGCTTTGTACTCGGTTGGATTGGCTAACTCGGAATACATCCAGGTGAGCTCGTTCCGGCTTGATGTCTGTTTGTTGCCGGCGGCATTCACGATGCCCGCAAAGGTCGGCGAAGACCAGCTTGTGCCGCCAACCGAAATCCAGCCTCCCTTGAGGTAGACGGCGGCGCAGCAGAAATCGGCAGCCACATCAGGATATCCACGGTGAGTTCCGACGATGCCTGAGACGCCGCTCTGGTAGCTCGGGATAGGCTCGTAGGGACTAAGGTCGCCGCCGCCTCCACCCGTGAAGTAAACCTCGTTCACAAAATTACCGCTTTGGTCACGGTTGAAGCGTGTGCCTCCGACCGAGACTACATTCGGAGAGGCCCCAGGATAGATGCTGACGCCTATGCCGGAATCACCGCTGGCGGCGAAGTAAACAACTCCCGGCTTGGTGAAGTATTGGTCCCAGTTGATCTCCTGGGAAACTTCCGGATCGCCCCAGCTCATGCTGACCACACCGCCTCCCGCGTTAGCCACCAGGTTTGCTGCCAGTTTGACTGCTGCCCATGTCGGGTCGGTATTGACCTGTTTAGATTCAACCAGGAAGAGCTTGGCATTTGGCGCCATAGCATGGGCCCACTCGATATCTAATGCCTCCTCGACCAACCAATTCGAATAGACCGGAGGCTTCGTGGTGCCGGGCCATCTCACAGAGAAGTTGGCGTCTGGAATGCCAAAGTGAGCGGAGAATGCGTGCAGATCGGCTGCCGCGGTCGGGTAGTCGCCGGCATCGACGATGGCAATGGCGCCCCAGCCTCCTTTGGGCACATTCTTGCTGGTGGCGATCGGGCATCCCGTTGGTCCGGTCACCAACTTATACACACAGGCCAGGGATGCCGGCGTTTCATCGCCAGGATTGGGTCCGTTGGGGTTGGGGACATTGGAGTCGACAAAGAAGTAATTCGTGTGATGACGACCGGGCTGCGGAATACTGGATGTTGGGTAGATAATTCTGCGTCCATTGAAAACGGATTCGACGGACGTTTGAGCGAAAGCCGGGGTGGAGGCGATACCGAGAAAAAGCGCGAGCCCGATGTTTATCGCTATGCCGTCCACCGCAGAAATGGTGATGGCAACAATAAGGGAACGTTTCATTCACCGACTCCTGTATGGCCGGCAATTATGCCGCCGGTAATGACAACTATTGTATCGCGCAAGTGCAGGCCCGAAACAGGGCGGGTGGCGCGGCGTATCACAACCATGTGAAACTGGAGCTGCCCGGATAACCGCGCTAGCTCTCCAAAACCTGATCTAGAAGCTTGTCTTGCGTGCGGTCAGGGTTTTGTGTATAAGGGGGGCGCCTCTCCGAGGCAACTCGGTGGTCGGCTTTTTGGGCGGATTTTGCGCGCGGGCTGGAATCGTTCCTTCCCCCCTGGCCTACATACATGGCGCGCGATTTGGCAGGCGGCCCCGTTCGTTGGGCTAGCTTGATCGGCTCTAATCCCAGGGAAAAGCAATTTCATTTCGCAGGAGGACACTTTGAAGAGCGTACCGGTTTTGTGTGCATTGCTGATGTCGATTGCGGTTAGCCCAGCATGGGCAACAACTTATACCATGGGCTACCCGCCACCGGGAGGGGTAACTTTCACTTCATCTGGACCAGGCTCGGGCGCCGACGGGGGGAAGACTTTTTCTTATACAGGTTTCAATAGCGGGGCGTATGCCAAACTCTATTGGGACCTGAACGCGGTGGCGAATGTGAACGAAGGCACGGCGAACGGAAACATGGTGTTTCTCAATTACAACGCTACGACGGGAATCGCCACATGGGTCTCGACCTCGAACTGGCTCTTCACCTCTGGCTTTGGCAACGGTTGCTGTACCACGCCGACGCAACTGCTGGTGCAGCTACAGCCCTATACCAATTCCAACCTGGGCTTCCTGTCCTCGGGATTTCTGAATCCGACGACGACCAAGGGAGCTTTGGGTATTACGGGAGATCCGAACGAACCTTTATATCAAGTTACTGGGCCTTACCAGGCGACGTTCGAATTTGAGGTATGGGATGGCAACACGGCGGATGCCGGCGTACCCACCGCGGGCGACTCCATCTTCGATTACAACAGCAACAACAATGGCGGTCCTGGAGTAACCACTTCTGTGGACTTCGAGTTCTGGTGGAGTTACAAGACCACAACGGCGAAGACCGTGCAGGTGGGGACGTGCAAGACGAATTTACAAAGCTTTCCTTCGATCTCGGCTGCGGTGGGAGCAGTTACGGCCGGCGCCATCGTAGATGTTTGCCCGGGGACCTATCCCGAGCAAGTAACAATCGCCACTCCGCTCACTTTGCAGGGAATCTCCAGCGGCAACGCGAATGCGGCTGTAATTACAGTGCCCGGCGGCGGGCTGATACAGAATGGGACTGCGCCGCTTTCTGGCCCGCACGCGGCTCAGATTCTCGTGCAGGACGTAGGTCCGGTGACGATTACCGGGCTGACGGTGGATGGGTCGAGTAACAACTGCCCTCCGCCGGTTAATGTGGACGGGATCGCATATCTAAGCAACTCAGGGACCGCTTTCGGGAAAGTGACAAATTCCTCGGTGCGCAACACGTCGAATAACGTTTCGTGCTCGCAGCCTGGAAATGCGATCTATGCCGAGGGCGGAAGCTCGAACCCGCTCAACGTGCAGGGGAACACAGTACGCGGCTTCAGCGGCAACGGAATATCGTTTGCCTCAAACCAGGTGGGAACGATCCTCAGCAATACGATTGTCGGCGGGACGACGGGGATTGTGTTGAACTCCACTGGAATAGGCGTGAAGGCTACGGGCAACAGTGTGAGCGCGGGCGGATCGGGCATCACATTGACCTCGGCCACTAGCGCGACGGTGCAGACCAATACGATAAACGGAACAGGTACGGCTCTAACTCTCGATGAAAGCGGAGGTGGCGGGAGCAACATCGTAACCAATAATCGGGTGAACGATGCGACGTGCGGAATCTCCAAAAGCAATGCGGCGAGTTCCGACACGTTTCTACCCAACACACTGCTGAACTCAGTGGCAAATCTCTGCCCCTAGGATGAGGCCGAAACCGAAAAGTGGGGGACCGGTGGGTAGCTTTGCAACGCGCCCCGCCGCTCCCCTTCCTTTGCTGGGAACTCTCGGGTGATCGATAGTGCGGACGGTGGAGTCCTCGTGGTTTTTCGAGAAGGCCGCTAACAAAATCTCAAACGGGAAATTTCGGAACGAAAAAAGTCGTCAGAAGAAGCGGGTTACGCCCTCTTCCAGCACGACGACTTTGTCCTTTACGCCGGCGGCTTTCGCTTCCCGGTCCAGCAACTGGAGAGGCTCCTCGATGGGCTCATGGGACAGGCGGAATGTTCCGTAGTGCATCGGGACCATCCAGCGGGACTTGAGATCGAGAAAGGCGCGGGTGGCGTCGGCAGGGCTGGTATGGACGTTGCGGAATTGCGGGGGATTGTAGGCGCCGATGGGGAGAAGCGCTAGTTCGGGTGAAAGGCGGCGACCGATTTCGCGGAACCCGGCGAAATAGGCAGTGTCTCCGGCGTGGTACACGGAGTGTTTGCCGCTGCGCAGCACATAGCCGCCGTAGCCGCGGTGCGAGTCTTTGAGGATGCGCGCGCCCCAATGCCGCGAGGGGACGTGGGTGATGTCGAGTGCGCCGTGGCGATAGGTGTTCCACCATTCGAGTTCGACTATCTGCTCGAATCCGAGATCGGAAACCAGGTCAAACAGGTGATGCGGCACGACGAGGGTGGGCGCGGTTCCGGTCTGGCGGCGGGTTTGCCGTGCGATGGTGCGCAGCGACTGGCGATGGAGGTGATCGAAGTGAGCGTGCGTGACCAGGACAACGTCCATTGGAGGCAGGTCGCGCAGATTCAATCCCGGCTGCCGCAGGCGCTTTAGGACGAACAGCCAGCGCGCAAAGTTCGGATCGATCACGACGTTCTGTCCGCCAATTTGCAGGAAGAAGCTGGAGTGTCCGATAAAGGTGACGCCGAGTTCGCCATTTGTAACGAGCCGTGGTTTGTGGGTCTTGCCGGTGCGAGGCGTGACCACAGAATGCCGCACCAAGCGCGTGAAGTCGCCGGCTCGCTTACGTAGAGCGGGATTTTTCAATGAAGACTTCAGCATTTATCTGACCACTATGATTCGACCACTATGATTCGACCACTATGACTCGACCAGTATGATTCGACCAGTATGAGGCCGGTATGAGCCGGCCAGTTTGCTACAAACGCGGACTATGGGACATTATCGGCTTTGTTGCCCGAACTCTCTAGGGAAATATAGATGCTCTGGAGGCCGGCGTCGACACGTGGGCGGCGAGATTTCTTCGTCTCGGTGTTCCGCAGGGTGGCGATTTTTCCCGTGAACAGGCTTGTTTTCCTTGACCGTCACTTTGCTGGTCATATCTAATCCAAAGTCTAGGCAAAATACCTATTTCGAGGAAGTGAGGCTGATGCGGGTAGCTTTTTTAGGTTTGGGAATTATGGGACGGTCGATGGCCACCAACCTGGTCAAAGCCGGACACGAGGTCGCGGTCTGGAATCGGAGCCCCGGTAAGAACGTGGAAGGCGCTCGCAGCACAGCTTCTCCGGCGGAGGCAGCTGAGGGCGTGGAAGTGGTGTGGATGTGCGTCTCGGACACGAAGGCGGTGGAGGCGGTGCTGGTTGGCCCGGGCGGCGTGGAGCAAGTTTTAGCCGGGGGCATGATTATTGCGGATTCGAGCACGATTTCTCCCTCCGCCACGCGACGCTTTGCGGAACGCGTGAAGACGCGCGGCGTCGACTATGTGGACGCTCCGATGACAGGCTCAAAGATAGCCGCTGAAACGGGGCAACTGATTTTCATGGTGGGCGGCGACGAGGCCGTACTGGCCCGGCTGCAGCCACTTTTTCACGCGATGGGCAAGCAAGCGTTTCACATGGGTGAGACGAGCAAAGGGCAGGCCACGAAGCTGGTCATGAATCTGCAGATCGCGCTCATTTATGAAGGATTCGCCGAAGCGCTGGCGCTCGCCACCAAGCTCGGCGTGGACGTGGAAAAGCTGCTGCCGCTGATACAGGCATCCATGGTGCGATCGGGGGTGGTGGACTACAAAGCCCCGTTTATTTTGAAGCGCGATTTCTCGCCGAACTTTCCTCTGCGGCTGATGTTGAAAGATATTCGTCTGGCGCTTGAGGCGGCCAAGGAAGCGCGGGTGCGACTGCCTGGACTCGAGGCGGTGGAAGAGGTATATGATGTCGCCGCCGAAGAAGGACAGGCGGATTTGGACTACGCGTCGACACTCACGCTGCTGGAAAAATGGGCGGGAGTGGAAGTGAAAGCTGCGTCGGCAAAATAGTGAAGGCGGAAGCTCTGATCACCGGAATCATGTAATTTTCCTGACTCCCGCCGTTCTTGAGGGTAGTGTTTCGCAGTAGCCCCAAGCTTCGCTAGTTCGAGGGCGTAAATGCGCGATCGTCTGGCCGCGGTCATTCTTGTTGTGTCCTCGATCCTTTTTTCTGCTTCTTTCCTTGACGCCGCGGAAATCCGAGGCAAAGTGGTCAGCGTTGATCGGGGAGAACCCCTGGCGCGCGTGCAGGTTGCGGTGCTCGTCGAAGCGCAACGCGAAGCGCTCGCCACGGCCATCACCGTGAAAGACGGCAGCTTCGTCATCCAAGGATTAGCCCCCGGCCATTACATATTGCGGCTGAACGCGGTTGGATACCGCCTGATCACGGTTGAGTTCTCGCTTGCGGCCGACGAAGCGGCCAAGGAATTTGACGTCACGCTTGCGCCCGACAACTTCCGCCGAACGGAAAGAGTCGAAGTGAAAGGGGACATCTTCCAGGGGCCGGATTCACCAGCGATCAACGAGATCAACCTGACCAGTTCGGAGATTCGCGAGACCTCCACAGTGCTGGCCGACGATCCGTTTCGTGCGATTCAGACATTGCCAGGGGTTTCCGCGTCCGGTAACAACGATTTCTTCGCGCAATTTTCGGTGATGGGTGCGTCTTTCGAAAATACCAGTATTTACATCGATGGGATCCTTGTCCCGTCGCCATTTCACGGCACCAATATCACCGAAGGCGCGACACTGAGTATTCTTACCAGCGAGACCCTGGAGGGCATCAAGCTGCTCCCGGTAGCCTACCCCGAAAAATATGGCGACGCAGTCGGATCCGCACTCGACTTGCAGACTCGCGACGGTAGCCGTACGGCGCCAATCTTCCGAGCTTCTGTCGGACTCGCCGACACGGAGTTGCTGGGGGAAGGGGAGCTGGGAAAGTCGAGAAAAGGATCGTGGCTGGCTTCCGCGCGCAAGAGCTACCTGGGCTACCTCACCCGCAGCCGGTTGACCGATACCTCCACTGATGTGTCGTTCTACGATGGCAACCTGAAGCTCATTTACGACCTGCGCCCCAACCAGACTCTGAGTTTCTATGGCGTAGGCGG
Organism: Terriglobales bacterium; assembly: GCA_035260505.1. GTDB lineage: Bacteria > Acidobacteriota > Terriglobia > Terriglobales > Acidobacteriaceae > Acidiflorens. Next base: position 26,217 of record DATFVD010000294.1, on the reverse strand, counting down.
GCACACACGTTACGAGTTGGTCAATCCACACCTCAACTTGACTCCGAATACCATCAAAAGCGGGACCAACGATTTCATGCTGGGCCGCGGGGGCTGGCGCTGGACGGTGAATCCGCACTTGTTAGTTGACACAAGGGTGGCATACCTGCAGTCGCCAGAGTCGCTATCGAATCTCTATCGGCAGTCTCTGGAGAACGATCACCATGCGGAGTGGGTAGTGGGAAACGGTCTGGTGTGGAGTTGGCAAAAGGATCATGTGCTGGAGGGCGGATGGATGGGGCGCCGCGTGACCAACAGCCGAACAGCCACATTCTATGACCCCGACGACACCGTTGTTGGACACGAATACAACCGTGGGATGGGCTGGAAAAACGACGGTTATGTTCAGGAAGCCTCAAACTTTTTTGGCAACCGGCTCCACGTAGTCGGCGGACTACGACTGGACAGCGCTGCATTGTTCAATGTTCATGCGGTGTCGCCGCAGGTGTCGGCTTCTATTCAGGTTGCGTCCGCTACTCAGTTGCAGTTTGGCGTTGGCCGCTACAACCAGTTCGATTTTCCGGCGAGCCCTCCCTTCCTGTATAAGGGCTGCCCGGCGAGCGGAGAATTTTTGCAGACCGCGAACCATTTTTCTGCGGGCGTGGAACAACGTATCGGGGAAAGCGCGCGTTTAAAGATTACGTTGTTTGATCGGCAGAACGCTCATTCCCTCGATTCTTCAGGTTACAATTTTGTAACCAAAACCTGCTATTCGTCACGGGGCTTTCAAAGCTATGATCGGGACTACTCGAGGGGCGCGCAGATTGTTCTGCAGAGCCGAACCGCCAATCGACTATCCGGCTGGATCGGCTACACGCTTACCTACGCCCGTCACAGTTATCTCTACGATCGCAATCCGTTCTATGTCCCGACTCTAGACGACCAACGCCACACGTTAAACGTTTTCGCAAGCTACCGGATCAGCCCTAGCGTGCACCTCAGTGGGAAGTGGCTGTTCGGGTCCGGGTTTCCGGTTCCAAGCAACAACAATGCGATTCGAGAGGGTGACTACCAGCGCCTCGATGTACGCGCTGAGAAGGATTGGGCATTCACTCGCTGGAAACTTGCCCTATACGGTGAGGTGCTCAACCTGACCAACCACAACAATCGCCGGTATTTCTACACTTCACGAAATCCGGATGGGACGTTCAGCGTCGTTACCGGACAGGGTCTGCCCATTGTGCCGACGGTGGGCGTGGCGTTCGAGTTCTGAAGATTCTTCTACTTCTTCTTGAACGAGCGAACGTAGTTCACCATGTTCCAGATGTCATCGTTTTTGGCGCGGTCGCCTTCCGGAGGCATATTGTCTCCCTTCCCATTCCTCGTAATGTAAAAGAGTTCGCCGTCGGTGCGGTTTTTCAAGGCCTCCGGATTGGTGAAATCGGTGACGTTCTTGATGTCCGACGCCATGTCGCCCTTGCCGTCGCCATCTTTTCCATGACACATAGCGCAGTCGTAGCCGTACAGCTTCTTGCCCTTGGCGAGTGATTCCGGGGTCGGCTTCACGGGATTTGCCTTGGCGGCATCTTCGGCGGGAATCTTGGATTCGGGCGTGGGAGTCTTTGCGGGAGGCTGATCCTTCTGCGCCCATAACACGAACACCAGAAAAAGCGATGCGAGAATGATCAACGGAGTCTTATTTTTCAACACCCACCTCCGGTTCGGGAGCACGGTCGAAACGTTCAAAAGATACTCCGCAACACGAGAACGTGCACGAGAAAATTGCAGGGCCGAACCTACGGGGGTAAGGTTGGGGGAACTCGTTTTCGGGGAACGCTGGGAACGATTTCACCCGCCGGGGCAATCAGGGACAGTTTCTTGGTGCGATGGGAAAGTCCTTCCAGTCTTTTCTAGTGACCCAGGTTACGCTCGTAACCCCTTTATCCAGCGAGGATTACACAAGTATTACAAAGCAGTTCGTCGACTCTTGATATTGTTTAGACAGACCTCAGCAAGACGGGTGTACGGAGAAGAGAACTGATGAGCGTAACGATGCGGGAGACCATGAACGAAGCGGCCAGCCAGGCCATGACCGAAACCGGAGAAGGCACGAATCGTAAAGAACGGGCGAACCGCGATGGCTTCAATTGGGGCACTGCGATCGCCATGGGCCTGTTTCATGTGGGCGCAGTTGCGGCATTATTTTTCTTTACCTGGCCGGCATTTTTCGCCGCCATTTTCCTGTGGTGGGTATCGGGCAGCCTCGGAATCGGGATGAGCTATCACCGGCTTCTGACGCATCGCGGATACAAGACTCCGAAATGGGTGGAATATTTCCTGACCTGGTGCGCGACGCTCGCGCTCGAGGGCGGGCCGATTTTCTGGGTGGCGACGCACCGGATTCATCATCAGTTTTCTGACGATGAAGGCGATCCGCATTCGCCCATCGATGGCAAGTGGTGGTCGCACATGGGATGGATACTAACGGGCAAGTCGATGCATCACGACACCACGACCCTGGGCCATTACGTCCCCGACCTGACCAAGGACAAAGTTCACGTCTGGCTGACCAAGTATCACTACACAGGAAACATTATTCTGGGCGTGATCCTGTTTGCGATTGGCGGACTACCGTGGCTGCTATGGGGAGTGTTCGCGCGCGTGGTGGTCGGACTGCATGCCACCTGGATGGTGAATTCTGTCACACACCTCTGGGGAACGCGGCGCTTCGCGACCAAAGACCTCTCCACCAATAACCTGCTGGTGGCCATTCTGACGTTTGGTGAAGGCTGGCACAATAATCATCATGCACATCCGGTTTCCGCGCGGCATGGCTTGAAGTGGTATGAAATCGACATCAACTGGTACGGCATCTGGGCGCTGAAGAAACTCGGACTCGCGCGGCACGTCTATAAAATCGATCTCGACAGGCTCCCGCCGAAGCCGGCCCTGACGCGGGATGTGAAGGCGGCTGAGGTGCTGGTGGCGGCTGGGGACTAAAGGTAAGGTCAGGGATTAGGTTCCAGGTCTCAGGAAAGGCTCTCGAACTGGCCATAGTGGCCGGCGTCGGGAGCCTTCTTACTGTAAACGCCTGTTCTCAATAGTTAAGTTTCTTCAGCCGTTTGGCGACGGTAGTTCCACACGGCGGTCAAAACATTTCCCCGACCGACCCCTTCTCAATATTGCTGCTCATCTTCGCTTCTTTGCTGTCTCTTTGCTCACTCTTCTTCGCGATGACGGGGAATGCGCAGGAAGCCGTGTTCGATAAAGTTCGCGTCCTGGTACGATCCCGTGATTGCCCCTGCAGAGTTGATGCTTGCGGGTTTGGTCAGCACCGAACCAGGAGGATCGAACGTGATGAAGGTGCCGTCGGGAGAGCGCAGGAAGCCGTACGCTGTAGCACCGTTCGCGTAACTATAGTCTCCCGTGATGTACCCTGCCTGATTGATGCCGGTGGGGTCCGTGTTCGCTGCACCGGGAGGATCGAACGTGGTGAAGGTGCCGTCGGGAGCGCGCAAGAAGCCATGATTCACAGACTGTGCGTCAGCGTAGTATCCCGTGATCGCGCCAACCTGGTTAATGCTTTGCGGCAGGGTTCCGGCGGCGCCCGGAGGATCGAAGCTGGTGATCGTGCCGCCGCGTGCGCGCAGGAAGCCGTGAGTAACATTCCCGGAATAGTCGAAGTAGTATCCACTGATGGTTCCTTCCTGGTTAATGCTGTTCGGTTCCGTGCAGCAACCCGGAGCGTCGAACGTCGTGAAGGCGCCATCGCGAGAGCGCAGGAAGCCATGGGTGGCAGTCTGGTCCTGATAGTATCCCGCAATCTCTCCCCTCGCGTTAATGGCTGTGGCCAAGGTGGAAACCGAGCCCGGAGGATCGAAGGTGGTGAAGCTGCCGTCGCGTGCGCGAAGGAAGCCGTGTCTGTAGCCCTGCGCGTCAATGTAGGTCCCCGTGATCACGCCAGCCCGGTTAATGCTTTGCGGTTTGGTATCGATGGAGCCGGGAGGATCGAAGGTGGTGATCGTGCCGTCGCGAGCGCGCAGAAAGCCGTGCGGCTTGTTGTGCGCGTCATCGTAGTATCCAGTGATGGCTCCTTCGCGGTTGATGCTGTAGGGTTGGGTGAAGGTCGAGCCGGGAGGATCGAAAGTGATGTAGGTGACTTCTTTAGCAGCCGCGGAGAAGCTCAGCCCTAGCGTACAGGGCAGCAGCAGGCAAAGAGCCAGTACTACCTTCCGACGAACAAGTGGCGCGATGTGGGCAGAATTGAGTAAATGCGTGGTCATTGGCTCAGCTCCTTTGCAGAACCGTTGGAGCGACCAGGTGTGACCAGGAAGCCCCGAGTTAGCACTACTTTGTTGCAGCGAAGCCCGCACAGGTTGGATGTGACAGCTGGCGATCTAAGGAAAACCGCGTCAAAAGGAACGAGTCTTCAGGGGTGCGTTGACTGTCCGACTGGTCGTTGACCAAAAATCCCCATTTCACTAACCAACTCGGAAGATCTCCATCCGACCCCTGGCACCTCGCACCCGCGACCTGACACCTGTTCTCCCGCCCGCTACAATCTCCCTGTGCGGATCATCAGCCGGCAGAAAGCGATTTATTTCTTCCTTACGTTTGGCGTCTGCCTTGCGGCGCTGGCGGTCGCTGTCGGCAGCGGCTGGATCATCCTCAACTGGCGGGAGGGCATCAAAGTTTTTCTCGGCATCATTTTTTTTGGCGCCATCGTCGCCGGCCTTGTCCTCAATACGATTTTTCTGGTCCGTGAAATTCGCCGCAACGAGAAGCATGACAGTTTCATCAACGCGGTCACCCATGAATTGAAGACGCCGATCGCGTCCATCCGGCTCTACCTGCAAACTTTGCAGCGACTCGAGGTGGGAGAAGCGCAGCGGCGGCAGTTCTACGAATTAATGCTGCTCGATACCGAACGCCTGCTGCACACCGTGGAACAGGTGCTGAAAGCGGGTGAGGCGGCGCAGAAGAAAAGCCCGACGCAGCGCTTGCCGGTGGAATTCAACTCGCTGGTGCGCGAATGCATGGAACTGGCGCGGGTGCGTCATCATTTGCAGGCGGACGATTTCGAATATCGCGAGCAGAACGGCGGCGGAGCGCGGGTCACGGGCGATCCCGAAGAGTTGCGGACCGCGGTTTCGAACCTGCTCGACAATGCGGTGAAGTACTCGCCGGATGGCGTGCACATCTCGGTGGAGTTGGACGCTCCCGATGAGAAACGAGTGGTGCTGCGGGTGCGCGATCGCGGCGTTGGCATTCCGGAGCAGGAACTGAAACGTGTCTTCAAGCGGTTTTACCGGGTAACGCAGCGCTCGCTCTCGCAGGTGAAGGGAACCGGCCTGGGGTTGTTTATCGTGCGGGCGATCGCGCGCAAGCACGGCGGCCGGGTATTTGCAGAGAGCGAAGGGGCAGGGAAGGGGACGACCGTCACACTGGAATTGCCCCGGAAAGTGACAGTGGCATGAGCCGGGTGCTGGTGGTGGAGGACGAGGCGCACCTGGCGGACGGCTTGCGCTTCAACCTGCAAGCCGAAGGACACGCGGTAGAAGTTGCGGCCGACGGAGAGTCGGCCTTGGAGAGGCTCGTCGAAAAAAGAGAACGCTTCGACGTGGTCGTTCTCGACGTGATGCTGCCCGGCAAGAGCGGCTTTGATGTCGCGGCCTTGCTGCGCGAGAAAAAAAACTACGTGCCGATTCTGATGCTGACGGCGCGCGGGCGTGCGGAAGATGTGCTGCAAGGATTCGCTTCCGGAGCGGATGATTATCTGCCGAAGCCGTTTGAGTTGGCGATTCTGATTGCTCGATTGGAGAGCCTGCTGCGGCGCAGCGCGTGGATGAAAGACCGCGAGCCGGCGGGCGCGGGAAAAGGCGATGGCCATGACGACGACCGCGACGAGGCGCGGCAGGCGCCGGAGGGCGAGCAGGGAACTAGCGGCGACACCTTCAGTTTTGGCGGCAAGACGATTGACTTCGGGGAGCTGGAATTGCGCACGCTGGGAAATACGATCCATCTGACGGTGATGGAGGCGGAGCTGCTGCGCTATCTGGTGAAGAGCGAAGATCGGGTGGTTTCGCGCAAGTCGATTTTGGAAGATGTGTGGGGATTGCACGAAGACACCGATACGCGGGCTATCGATAACTTTGTGGTGCGGCTGCGGCGGTACATCGAAGAAGATCCATCGCGTCCGAAGCATTTGCAGACCGTGCGGGGAGTTGGATATCGGTTCGTGGCGGAGCCGGAGTAGGACGGACATCAGTTGGTCGCCAGTCGTTAGTCGTTGGCAAAATCGAGCGACTCGAGTTGCCAACGCTTCCTCGGAACTGCAAGGAAGCGAGCCCATCGTTTTCAAACACTATGGGCCAGGTGTGTTGCCAATTACAAAATCAAGCGCGCGCCACCGAAGCTCCAGGGATGGAAATAAAACTCCTGATTGTCGGACTTGTTGCCCGATAAGCATCGATTGAAGAGCGTGTAACCTTTGCATGGAAGTCGTACCAGGAGCCGGGGCTGAGACTGCCGCGGTCAGTGTGGCCGAAATGAAGGTGCAACCAGTTGTATGCGGTTTCTTCCAGGGTCTGCCAACTGCCAGAGGTTTCCTCACCGAACGGCCCCGAGCAACCGCGCGGAAAAGGGACTTTGACAACTCTATTCTTGAAGCGATCCACATACCCACAGGCACGCTTGGCTATCCGTGAAAACGGGTTATCATTCGTGAAGTCCGGGAATCGGGAATTATGGCGCATCTGGTCGACTATCTTGAATTGACGGTACCCCAGTTGCCAAAGCAATAGGAGGTACTCCAGGCTTTCGGCCTCCACGGAGACGTACTCTGGAAGACCCATCGACTGCAAAGATTTGAGGCAGTGTGGCTCTGCGCCTTCCGCATCGAGCTTCAGGTAGTAGGGCACGCCGTACTTTTTCAGCAGGGTGTCGAACTTTACACATTCAATGTCGACCGCGCGGCACTTCATTCCCCATCTGCCAGCTTTAGTGCGATCAAACGAACTAAACACATCTCTTTCTTCATTGATCCAGAATTGTATTTTTCCCGGGTAGTGCCAAATTCCGAGATGCTCAATTATCATCTGTCCGGAGGCGATTTCCGCCCGGAATCGCGCACGCGAGCGTTGCGCGAGAATCGGGTTAGCCTCCACGGCAATCACCTTACATCCCTTCGAAAGGTAATAGGCGGAATCATCGCCATTGTTCATCCCAACGTCAAAAACGGTACGCGATACAGGCTTCGTCTGCTGACGAAGGTCTGGTTCCTGGCGGAATTGCAAGAGTTCTCGTGAGTCACGGAGTGATAGACGCTGCATTGGTTCCTCCAAACAATACAGATTTTGTTAAAGACGGGCACTGCTTTGGGCGTAGATTATGGTTTCGCTCGAGAGCATTGTCAATGAATTGTCAGCCAGATTTGGGTTTTCGTGCTATTGAGATGTGGATCTTGAAGGGGAAGGGCGCATAGCTCCCAGGCCCCAAGGCCACCACTTTAAGTGGGCACTCGAGTCGACTGGGCTGATACCCGTCAGTGTTGTTTGGCCGAGGAGCTTGCGGCCAGCTCACGGAAGAGGCCGAGCAAGGCGGCTGCGGCTTTCTGATCGGAGAGATTTTCGAGCGCCACCGTGGCGGTGAAGTGCGGCGAAGTCGAATTGAAGCGGACGCCCACGAAATCCTTGTCGCGCCATGAGGCCAGCGCGCTTACTACCGGCGTGAGTTCGACGGGCCAATCTTCCTTGGTAGTCAGGATGACAGGGCCGGGGTGGCTGATGGCCCAGGCGCGGGTTCCGGTGGAGCTTCTCGACCCCAGGCCTTTTGACCCTAAGCTTTTCGCTCCGGTGCGGCCTGACCAGCGATGACGGATGACGTCGAGATGGAAGCCGGGAGGGAAACCCATGTTGGCTTCGAAAGTGAGTGTTTCCTGTTGCTGGCGCCAGCGGCTCATAACCCACTGCACCGGGAGCGGGCGCGGCAACAGGCGAATGGTGAGATGGGCATCCTCAAACCAACGCGAGGAAAGATGAAGCGTGGCCTTGAGCCGGGAGCTGCTAGCCTGCCATCGCAAATCGGCGACGCGGCCTTTTCCAAGGCATGCCGACTGCACCCACTGCAGCACATCGGCCGCCCGCCGACGATTGTAGTGGACAAACCAGAGATACCACAGGACGAAGAGCGCGCCCGCAACGATCACGTCAATGAGAATGAAACGCCCCACGGTGCAGGTGCCTCTTGGAAGAAATCGTACTTCTTATAGATGCAAACGCGCAAGGGGCGGAAACGGAAAAAAGTATTAGATTGAAGTGAATCCAAGGCACGTGTAGCTCCCGATGCATGATGGCTCAGCCTGGATGCTAGTCCTCTTTGAGCTTATTCCCGCTACAATGGCGGCGTGTTGTTTCGCATCCGGCACTTCGAGAAAGCCGATTTTGACACGTTGTGGCGGATTGACCAAGCCTGCTTCGATCCGCAATTGGCGTACTCGCGACCGGAGATGGCGTTCTATATGCGCCGCCCGGGATCGTTTACTCTGGTGGCCGAAGCGGAAGGCAGTGAGGTTCCGGGCCACGATGTCCTAGGTTTCATCGTAGCGGAGACGCGCCGCAAGAGTGGGCACATCATTACCATCGATGTGGTCGCGGAGGCGAGGCGGGCGGGCGTCGGCTCGGCTTTGCTCATAGCGGCGGAAGATCAATTGCTTCGGGCGGGAGTGGTCACGGTAGCGCTAGAGACGCCGGTGAATAATGAAGCCGCGATCCGCTTCTACAAGCAGAAAGGCTACTTCGTCGAAAAGACGGTTGCAGGCTACTATTCGAACCAGCTGGATGCACTGGTGATGACGAAGGAGCTGGCGCGGTCGCCAGTTGGATGAATTCGCAGCCCAAAATGGGCACCGGATTCGCCGTAGAGACGCGGGTTGCCGTGTCTCCTGGTGCGCGGGGATTTGTGTTTGCCAGCAAGACGGGGCGAGTCCTGTCTCTACGGGGAATGATTTGATGATGAAGATCGCGATCCAGGGAGAACTCGGTTCTTTCAGCCACGAAGCGGCCGAAGCGATGCTGCCGCGCGCGAAGGTGGTGCCGTGCGCGCGTTCGCTCGAGGTCTTCGACCGAGTCAAGCGCGGAACGGTGGACGGGGCGGTGATTCCGATTGAGAATTCACTCGCTGGTTCGGTCGCCGAGCACTTTGATCTATTGCTGGTCCGCGACGTGCACATAGTCCGCGAGTTTCGACTCCGCATCGTGCACAACGTGATCGCGCTGCCGGGCACCAAGCTTGGTGACATCCGACGCGTGTTTTCGCATCCCGTGGCGCTCGATCAGTGCCGCGATCTATTCGCTAAGAACTTGAAGCTGGAGCCGGTGCCGTTCTACGACACGGCGGGAAGCGTGAAGCATGTTGTCGCGGAAGGCTTGCGCGATGCCGCGGGAATCGCCAGCCGGCGGGCGGCCGAAGTGTATGCCGGAAAAATTCTGAAGGCCGGCGTCGAAGACGACAAGAAGAACTTTACCCGTTTCTTTCTGATTCGACGTGGGAAAGCTCAGACGGCGCGCCGTGACGGTAATGAAGAGGCGAATAAGACTTCGCTGGCATTCAGTGTGAAGAATATTCCGGGAGCGTTGTTCAAAGCACTCAGTGTGTTCGCATTGCGCGACATCAGTTTGAGCAAAATCGAGTCGCGGCCCATGCGCGGGCGTCCGTGGGAATACGTTTTTTTTGTGGATTTGCTGCGCGGCGACGACGAAGATTCGCGCAATGCCCTGCGGCATCTAAGCGAGGTCTGCGAGTTGGTGAAGGTGCTCGGAATTTATCCGGGAGCGTGAGTCGGTAGCCGGTCCATTCCGGTCCACTTGAGGCTGGTCATCGGTCGTGATTACAGCGGAAAAGCCGATGAAAGCGGCAGGGGAGCAGCGCGAGGCCCTTTTATCACAAAATGATGTGAGGGAATGCACTGCATTCTCTTCCACTTGCGCGTAGCCTGGGAGTCGTAACTTGGAGCTCGGGGAGGGAGGCCCACGAACCAATGTTACGGAAAGGAGACGACAACACTTCCGTGTCTTGCAAACGCCTGGAAAAGGTCTAGAATTCAACAACCTAGCACCTGGGCCTGCATCTTTTTGCCAGTTCAAGTCATCCAAGGTTGAGTGGAAGTCACTCAAGGACAAATCATGAGCGATCTTATTTCTTCTTCTAGCGAACAAACTTCTTACCAGACCTCGGAGCGCTCGCTGCCGATTCTGCCGGTGCGCGACACGGTGCTGTTTCCCCACGCTGTGCTTCCGCTGACGGTAGGGCGGGATAGTTCTGTCCAGCTGATTAACTCGCTCGGCGAAGACAAGACCATTGTCGTCGTAGCGCAGCGCGAGGCGCGCGTGGACACGCCGCAGCCAACCGATCTGTACTCCATCGGAACGCTGGCGGTGGTGCACAAAGTTGTCAAGATGCCCAATCAGAGCCTGTTCGTTTTTGCGGAAGGACTGGAGCGGGTGCGCCTCGAGGATTTCGCGCAGCTTTCGCCGTTTATGCGGGCGCGGGTGAGCACGATTCCGGAGACGATTCCGCCGAAAGATTCCGAAGTAGAAGCGTTGCAGCGCAATGTGCTGACCTTGTTCCAGCAGATCGTGGCCGGTTCGCCGACGCTCTCGGACGAGCTCTCGACGGTTGCGATGAACATTGAAGAGCCTGGACGACTGGTGGACTTCATTGCCTCGTCGCTGCCCTCGCTCTCGACGGCCGACAAGCAGGAGACGCTGGAGACGAGCGACGTCCGCGTGCGGCTCGGGAAAATCAATCAGCATCTGGCGAAGGAATTGGAAGTGCAGCAGCTGCGCAACAAGATTCAGTCTGAAGTGCAGGATCGTGTGCAGCAGACGCAGCGCGAGTACTACTTGCGCGAGCAGATGAAGGCGATCCAAAAAGAACTTGGCGAGCAGGACGAAGGCCAGCGTGACACAGAAGAACTGAAGCAAAAAATCGAGTCCGCGGGTATGCCCGACGAAGTGAAGAAAGAGGCGCTGAAGGAACTTGGGCGACTGGCCCGTATGTCGCCGATGGCGGCGGATTATTCGGTCACACGAAACTATATCGAGTGGCTGGCGGTGTTGCCCTGGGCGAAGACTTCGGGTGGAGAAATTGAAATCCCGAAGGCGAAAGAGATTCTCGACGCCGACCACTATGACTTGCAGAAAGTGAAAGACCGCATCCTCGATTACCTTTCCGTGCGGCGTTTGAAGCCGAATATGAAAGGACCGATCCTGTGTTTCGTCGGACCTCCGGGAGTGGGGAAAACTTCGCTCGGCAAATCTATCGCCCGCGCGCTGGGACGCAAGTTCACGCGTCTGTCGCTCGGCGGAGTGCACGACGAAGCGGAAATTCGAGGCCATCGCCGCACCTACATCGGAGCTTTGCCGGGGCAAATCATTCAAGGGATACGGCGCGCGGAGACGAAAGATCCGGTCTTCATGCTCGACGAAATTGACAAGGTCGGACGCGACTTCCGTGGCGATCCGGCGTCGGCGCTTCTCGAAGCGCTCGATCCGGAGCAGAACGCGACTTTTCGCGACAACTATCTGGACGTGACTTTCGATCTCTCGAAAGTCCTGTTCATTACCACCGCGAACATGCTCGATCCGATCGCCGAGCCGCTGCGCGACCGGATGGAGATTATCGAGCTTCAGGGCTATACCGAGGAGGAGAAGGTCCACATCGCGTTCCAGTACCTGATTCCGCGGCAGATTGAAGAAAACGGAATCACGGCGGAGCAGATCGAATTTCCGGAAGAGGCGGTCAGCTACATCATCCGCCATTACACGCGCGAGGCCGGTGTCCGCAACCTGGAACGTACGGTTGGCACCATCTGCCGCAAGCAGGCGCGCCGGTTGGCGGAAGGGAAGAGCGAGAAGCTGGTCATCACCAAGGAGATTGTGCAGGAGTTTCTCGGCGGCATCAAGGTCCGCAGCGAAGGCGAAATTGCCGAGCGCACGAAGCGCGCGGGCGTGGTCGTTGGCTTAGCGTGGACGCCGTCGGGCGGCGACGTGTTGTTTGTCGAAGCCAACCAGATGAAAGGCAAAGGTGGATTGACCATCACCGGTCAGATTCAGGACGTGATGCGCGAGTCCATGCAGGCCGGATTGAGCTGGGTGCGTTCGAATGCCAAACAGTTGGGCATCGACGAAGAATTCTTTGCCAATCACGACATTCACATTCACGTGCCGGCGGGAGCGATTCCGAAAGACGGTCCTTCGGCGGGGGTCACCATTGTGACCGCGCTGGTGTCGTTGCTGTCGGGCAAGCAGGTTCGTCCGCTGACGGCGATGACGGGCGAGATCACGCTCAGCGGGAACGTATTGCCGGTCGGCGGCATCAAGGAAAAAGTGCTGGCCGCGAAACGCGCAGGCGTGCACGATGTAATCCTTCCGGCGGACAACAAAACCAACGTCGAGGAAGATCTTACGCCCGAGCAGTTGTTGGGATTAACTCCTCACTACGTGAAGACCATCGACGAGGTGCTGGAAATCGCGCTACCAACATCGCCGCGCGAAGAACTCCAGGATGCCGAGGAGCGCGAGAAGGTGCTGAGCACGTAAGGCAGTTCTCCGCCGGCACGACCATTGCTGTGGATAGCCGATCGTTCACGCTTTTTGCGAACGGTGGGTGCGCGACTGTTCGCGCAGCGGGACTCGCCTTTCACAGCGCGGGGGCCTGAAACGAGCGTGCGCTGCTTCAATCCCCGTTATCGAAAACATCGCACCAGAGCAACCCCACGAAGGTGTAATCGGCACTACTCGATCGTGGTGAATGATCTTCTGTATTCCATGAAGAGAATTTGTTTGGCATCCTACAGCCCTCTCTCCCCCAATGGATATCGATATCAAAGATCGAATTGCAGCCCTGTGTGCGAAGGTGATTGCGGCACCTGACGGTTCCGAAGAATTGACGCGCACGATGGAGGAACTACGGTCTGCGTTAAGTGAACATGCAGAAGACTTGCGCAGCCAAGTTGCGAATCTGCGGCAAAACGGTTTCTCGCATTCCGACGATACAAGGTGAGGGAGCGGCCAACCACAGCCAGGACGCGTCAGTGCGTCCTCGCCCGCGGCGGTTGTCCGACTCGTCGCGCTTTCGAAAAAGCGGGATTCTGCGATGAAGAAAGGCTCAAGCTGCCAGATTATTTCACCTCCTGATTAGCGAACTGCAGGCGGGCACTCGCCCATCAGGGCGCGAACACGAAGTCCGGCGTTTTCCACAATTGACAGCCAGCATTCGATTCCCTCAAACTTGGTGATGCCCCTCAATGAGGTGTAATCCAGGTATAGGAGGCCTGGCGTAATGAAGCTAACCACGGAAAAAACGATCGCGATTCTTGTGGTGTTCTGCAGCTTACTCATTTGGGCGCTTCCTGGCCAAGCGCAAGTTGGACAACCGGAAGTTTCTCTCGATTTGCGTCATGACATCTCAGCTCCGCTGCGTGATATGTCCCCGAACCCGGCGGCGATTACGCGGCACCATGTCATCCCTCTGCGCCGGCCCACTCCGCCGGAAACCAAATCGCCCCAGCCCGATCCCGTTCTGCAAACCTCCGTTGGACCGCTGGTTTCAACCACGGCGGGACTCAACATTCTTGGCGTGGGAGTGGGCATCACTCCCACCTATAGCGATTGCTGCGCACCGCCCGACACCAACGGCGCCGTCGGAGCCACGCAGTTCGTGCAGTGGGTGAACCTGGATTTCGCGGTTTTCGATAAGACCACCGGTGCGCTGGCCGCTGGTTTTCCCAAGTCAGGCAATTCACTCTGGTCGGGCTTCGGAGGCCCATGCGAAACCCGCAACGATGGCGATCCGATCGCTCAATATGACAAGGCTGCCGGTCGCTGGGTGCTGGCGCAACCCGTATTTGTAAGCCCCTATATTTACTGCATTGCTGTGTCCACTAGCTCGGACGCAACCGGCACTTACAATCGTTACGCGTTCGCTGAACCTAACTTCCCCGACTATCCAAAACTCGGAGTCTGGCCCGATGCATTCTATGCATCGTTCAATCAATTCAGCGGAAACTCTTTCGTGGGCGCCCGCGCGTGCGCATTTGATCGCACTGCAATGCTGGCGGGGAATGCCGCCACCCAGGTGTGCTTCAACACCAGCACGAGTTTCGCCAGCTTGCTCCCTTCCGATCTGGATGGGACTACGGCGCCGCCCTCGGGCTCTCCTGACTTCTACGTGAACTTCGGCAGCAATTCGCTGAACTTATGGAAGTTCCACGTTAACTTCGTCACTCCGACCAGTTCGACCTTCACCGGGCCGACAAATATTCCGGTCGCGGCCTTCAGCACGGCATGCGGCGGCGGAGCTTGTATCCCACAAAGCGGTACCTCGGAGAGACTCGATTCCCTTGGCGACCGCTTGATGTACCGGCTGGCGTATCGCAACTTCAGCGGCTCTCACGAATCGCTCGTTGTCACCCACTCGGTTCGCGTTAGTGGAAGCAAGCATAGTCAGGTTGACGGCGTGCGCTGGTATGAACTTAGGAGCCCCAACGCCACTCCCACCGTCTTCCAGCAGGGCACTTATTCTCCCGATAGTAATTCCCGCTGGATGGGCAGCATCGCCATGGACAAGCTTGGCGATATTGCTCTGGGTTACAGCGTGTCGAGCGGCGCCATCCATCCTGCAATTCGCTACACCGGTCGCGTTCCCGCCGACGCCCCTGGAACCATGGAATCCGAGAACACCATCGTTCAAGGAAACGGTTCTCAACTTACGGGGTTGAACCGTTGGGGCGATTACAGCAGCATGGCCATCGACCCCAGTGACGACTGCACGTTCTGGTACACCAGCGAGTACTTGCAGGCGGACGGAACGTTTAATTGGAGCACGCGAATTGCGTCATTCAAATTCACGGGCTGCCTGTAATCCAGAGTCGCCGGATGCCCACTTCTCTCGCTTTTTCGAGAAGTGGGCTCCTGTGATGAAGCGAGTCAAAAAATGCTGAATGGATGGAGTTACTATTGTTACGTTGCAGGAAAATAAATCCCTTAACTTAAGGAGTAACATGTAAATATAACCTGGATCAGGAGGAGCTAATCAAGAAATGCGAAAACAGAAAGGCTTCTCACTGATTGAACTGCTGATCGTGGTCGCGATCATCCTTATCATC
The DNA here is from genome assembly GCA_035260505.1 of Terriglobales bacterium. Lineage (GTDB taxonomy): Bacteria > Acidobacteriota > Terriglobia > Terriglobales > Acidobacteriaceae > Acidiflorens. The sequence goes on along the minus strand of DATFVD010000294.1, from coordinate 11,072 downwards.
GCTGCGATTGCTATCCCGAGCCTGTTGCGCGCGCGGATTGCGGCGAACGAGGCATCGGCAGTGGCTTCGCTGCGGACTTTGAATACCGCCCAGATTTCCTATAGTTCCAGCTATCCGACGGTGGGTTTTGCGACCACGCTCGCCTCGCTGGCGGGAACCAACTGCGCGCCGCCGGGAAGTTCAGGAGCATGCATTATTGACTCGCTGCTCGCGGGCGGCTCTAAGAGTGGCTATTCGTTCGCGCTGTCGGGCACCTCTGGTACCCCGAATTCCACCTACGTGTTCATCGCTTCGCCAATAACTCCGAACCAGACCGGTGTGCGTTACTTCTGTTCGTTCGCCGACGCCGTGGTTCGCTTTAGCGCTGCATCTCTGGCCGCCTGCCCACCTAGCATTTCACCCCTGCAGTAATCAGCCTGCGGAGGGGATGCGAAAGGTCCAATCGGGTTACTAATGTAAGCATCCCTCGGCACAAATCACTGCATTTCTCCCAATATGGGTTCAGACTATCTCTAACCTCTTGAATTGAGAGGGTATGCATTCGGTGTGTCTACGTGGCTGGGAGGAGGTGTGCTCGTGATCTTCAGACTGCTGGCAGGGATCTGGATACTCTGCGTTTTCGTCTGGGGGCAAGAGCTGACCTTGGGCTGGCGGGAAGACGTGCAGAGATGTGTGGAGGCGAAGGATTGGACGGCTGCGATGAACATCGTGGACCGGGAGATTGCTCGCACGCCGCAAGACATGGACATACGGGCGTGGCGGGCGCGCGTCCTGATGTGGTCGGGGAAACTTCCGGAAGCCGAACGTGAATATCTGGAGATTCTTGCGGTCGTCCCGAACGATCCGGACAACTGGATGGGGTTAGCCAACGTGTATTCGGGCGAAGGCCGAGCGGCGAAGGCGAAGAAGGCCCTGGATCGCGCCGTCGAACTCGATCCGAAACGCGCCGATCTTCGCGAGGCACGGGGTCGCGCGTTGCAGGCGGCAGATGAGCAGAGGGAAGCGAAGCAGGAATTTCACCGCGCGCTGGAGCTGGATCCAAACAATACGCAGGCACGCGCAGGCCTGCTTTCTTTGCGCGGCGAACCCAGGCACGAGGTGCGGGTGGGAGCGAACGCTGACCTCTTTAGTTTTGCTGATGCCAATCATGATGAGGGACTGAGTCTCACCTCGCAGTGGACATCGCACTGGGGGACCAGCGTGGCGAGCACTGTTTACCGGCGCGGGGGAACGGAAGCGGAAAAATTCATGGCGAGCTTCAGTGGAAAGTTACAGAGGTGGGGTGCGCTCACGATCGGTGGGGCGGCGGCTCATGACAATAATGTCATTCCGAAAAATGAGGCGTTCTTCGATTACGACGGAGGCTGGAAACTCAACGGAACGAAAGTCCTGCGCGGAGTGGAGATTGACTACGGGCAGCACTGGTACTGGTATACGACGGCACGCATTCTTACGATTCATGAAACGACGCTCTTTTATCTGCCGCATGATTGGACCTGGTCTTTGGGGTTAACGGGGGCGCGAAGCCATTTTTCCAGCACGGAATGGCGTCCTTCGGGGATGACACGGCTCGGCTTTCCGATCACGAGATGGGACGAACGCCGCCTCGGAGGAAATGTCTTCTACGCGGTGGGGACAGAAAATTTCGCGCAAGTGGATCAGATCGGGCAATTTTCTTCGCATACGTACGGCGGCGGTTTGCGTTTCCAGTTGACGGCGCGCGAGGACGTGACGGGCTTCGCGGCTTATCAAAAGCGAACGCAAGACCGGCAGCAAACAAGTTTTGGATTTACCTATGGTTTCCGCTTTTGAAACATTTCGCAGGCTAGGTCCAGCGGCATTCGTGCTGAAGGCGATCATCTCCGTGATCGTCGCAGACGTGTTGCTGCTGGGCTTTATCATGCTTCGGCGAACCTATCGGAGGCGGTATTTCGCGAAACGTGACGGGCGACTGTTCGAATTCCGCGAGAGATGGGACGCGCTTATTTCTGGAGAGATTCCGTATGCGACATGGCGCACAAAACCATCCGACCGGCAGCTTGTCGAGACCATGGTATTGGACGCGTTTGAGGTGGCGGGACCGGAGGAATCGGGACGGCTCCTGAAATTCATGCGAGCCAGCGGGCTGGTCGAAAAGAGCATCTCCGATGCACGGAACCATCAAGGATGGCGACGGCACCATGCACTGGTGGCACTGGGTCGAACGCGCGCGCCGGAAGGTATTCCGGCATTGGCGGAAGGCTTGCGTGATCGCAACCCGGAAACTCGGCTGGCCGCACTGCGCGGACTGGGGCAGATGGCTTGTCCGGAAGCTGCGGTGGAGATTCTGAATTGGGTCGGTGAAGCGGGGCTGGTGGTGCCGGCGCTTCCCTTGCAAAGCGCGCTGGTCCAAACCTGCGCCGAACGTCCGCAAGTATTGTTGCCCTACCTGCAGCATGCGGGGGCAAGCGTGCGTGAAGTGCTAGCACGCGTACTGGGAGAGGTGGCAACGCCTTCGCTGGGAGCGGAGGTATTGCAGTTTGCAGAGGATACTCTGCCAGAACTGCGAGCGGCGGCGGCACGAGCGCTGTCATACATGGAGCCAGGCCTGGCGGTCAATGTTTTGAGTGAGTTGGCGAGAGATCCCATATGGTTTGTGCGCCTGCGCGCGATCGTGAGTCTGGGAAGGCTTGGCCACGGAAGCGGAACTCCGGTTTTATTGCACGGATTAAACGATTCGAATCGACTGGTACGTCTGCGGGCCGCGGAGGCGCTGGTGGACCTCGAGATAGAGATGGTGCCGATCTTCGAAAAGGTAATCGCTATGGGAGATCGATACGGATTACATGCCTATTTGACGGCGCTCGAAAATGCTGGCTTGCAAGCGCAGCTTGAGGGCGAGATCAGGGCTATGCGACGAGGCAGCAAGGAAGTTAAGACGAGGTTGCTTGAAGTGTTGCGCGCCGGGCCGACACCTCCGGAACAGAACGGGCCACAGGAAAAAGTTTCCGCCGTGGCGGCGTCGCGTTCATGATTCACTTTCTGGAAGCCTCGAACCAGGTTCTCTTTTACTATTATCTCCTTTCGAATCTCGCCTATCTGGTGATGCTCATCATCGCGCTGCGGACGAGCGCCGCACATCTGCGGCATCTGGAAAGCGTCCCGCTGCAGTGGATCAAAGGATCACCGCTGGCGCCTCCTATCACCCTCATTGCGCCCGCGCACAACGAAGAGAAATCGATTTGCGTAGCGGTGCGGAACCTGCTGGATCTGGATTATCCGCAACTCGAGGTCATCGTCGTAAATGACGGGTCGGATGATAGCACCCTGCAGATGATGCAGCAGGAGTTTCGACTGCGTCTGGTGCGAGCGGTGTACGTTGCGCAAGTGACGAGCGCTCCGGTCCGGGGGCTGTACCGAAGCGACGTCGACGCACGGCTTCTTGTCGTGGATAAGGAACCGGCAGGGAGTAAGGCGGATGCAGTAAATGCAGGTCTGAATGCGGCGACCTCGCCATATGTGTGCGTGGTCGACGCGGACTCGGTGCTCGAGCGAGATGCGTTGCTGCGAATCATGGTGCCGGTACTGGCAGACCCGGAGCGCGTCGTATCGGTGGGCGGAATTGTGCGGGTGTTGAACGGCTCGGAGATCGAAGGTGGGCGTATGCGCCGGGTGCGCCTGCCGAGGAAGAGCATCGAAGTCATCCAGGTGGTTGAATATTTGCGTGCTTTCCTGATTGGAAGAGAGGCATGGGGACGGGGAAACATGCTGACGATTATTTCCGGCGCTTTCGGAATTTTCCGAACCGATCTGGTGCTTGCTGTGGGGGGGTATCGATCGCACGCAATTGGCGAAGATTTCGACCTGGTGACGCGCTTGCACCGCCACCTGATGGAAAAAGGCGCGGACTACCGCATCGAGTTTGTCCCGGACCCGGTTTGCTGGACGGAGGTGCCGTCGGACCTGCGATCGCTAGGGAGACAACGCGCTCGCTGGCACAAGGGTCTGCTGGATGTGTTGTGGCCGAACAAGGACATGCTGTTCCGGCCGCGCTATGGACGGATCGGATGCCTGGCGCTTCCTTACCTGTGGCTGTTCGAACTTCTGGCTCCGGTCATCGAACTGGGCGGCATTGCGACGATTGTATTGGCAGCATGCCTTGGCGTATTGAACGGGGCATTGTGTCTGCAGTTCCTCCTCTTCGGGTATGCGTTTGCGACGGTGATTTCTATCGGTTCCGTGTTGCAGGAAGAACTGACTTACAAACGATACAACGATTGGCAAGATGTGGCCCGGCTCGTAAGCTACTGCTTCCTGGAACACTTTCCTTACCGGCAATTGCATATGATGTGGCGATTACAGGGTTTCTGGCAGTACTTGCGAGGCGACATGGAGTGGAAACCGATGAAACGACAGGGACTGCAATCGGCAGGCACAGACTGACATCACGCTTGGCACGGGTTGGGTGGCCAGCAATTTGCACTACGTTGTTTCCTGTATGGACCATCTGACAGGGCTATCGTAAAGTCTTCTCACCGCCGCTTTGTCCAGAAAGACACAGGAGGAAAACCATGTCTCACAGGATCGCAAGGTGGGCTTTTTGGTTAATCCCGGTTGTTTGCCTGAGCGTTTGCCCGGTCGCGCTGACGGCTCAGAGCGCCGCACCGGAGAAAAAAGCGGAGAAGTCGGCGCACACGCAAACGGTGACGGGTTGTCTACAAAAGGGCGATGCATCCGGCGAGTTTTCCCTCACCGGCGAAGACGGGAAGACTTGGGGACTGCGCAGCACGAGCGTCAAGTTGGATCAGCACATCGGGCACAAAGTGACCGTCACCGGTTCCGCAACACACGAGTCGGCGAAGACAGAAAAGGCAGAAGAGAAAAAAGAGGGACAGGTGGAGAATGCAGCCAGCAAAGCGGAGTACGCTGACCTGGAGGTCGCCAGCCTGAAGATGGTGAGCGACAGCTGCAGCAAGTGACGGGTCCCGCTCGGTAAGGAGAACTCGCGACGGGCGAAGACGCCCGTCTCTCCACTGACGGCTGAAAGCTGGGCTGCGCTAGAAGAATCCCCGCAAAGAGGCGACAATGGTTCCCGTCAAATACGGGAGCCATGGTGGGAGCCAGTCCAGTTTTGAAGCCCGGTCCGAAGCCTGCCAATCCGAAGATCGCTCGAACCGCTCGTGCTCCAACCACGTCAGCTTCAACGACGTCTGCCCCAACCACGTCCGCTCGAACCATGTCTGCCAGGCCTAAGCCGAAGCTTGGGCTGCGGGCTTGGATGGAACGGGTGCTAGTGGAATGCGATCTGGCGCAGGCCGGGTTCGATGCCGATCCGGTGCACGATCTTCGCGTTGCGCTGCGGCGGTGCCGGTCGCTGGCCGATGGGTTGATGGCTCTCGATCCGGATTCTTCATGGAAGGATATGAAGAAGGCGGGGAAGAAGCTTTTTCAGGCACTCGGCGAGCTGCGCGACATGCAAGTGATGCAGGAGTGGATTGAGAAGCTGAGCGACGCCAACTCATCGAGTGACCCGGTGGCGGTCAAGCTGCTCAGTCACGTTCACGCGCGGGAAGCTGAGTGCAAGCAGCTTGCCTTCAAGGACCTCAATCAGTTCGATCGCAAGGAGTGGCGGCAGTGGAGCAGGGCTCTGCCACGACGAGCGGGGCGGGTGCGTCCGGGGAGCGTCGTATATCTGCATCTGGCGCTGGAGAACTGGACAGCCGCCTATGATCTCCACAAACACGCTTTGCGGACTCGGTCGCAGGTTGCTCTGCATCAGCTGCGCATTGGCCTCAAACGCTTCCGTTACACGGTGGAAAATTTTCTACCGCGCCAGCATGCGTTGTGGGGCGACGATCTGAAAGAACTTCAGGATTTGCTGGGCGAGGTGCACGATCTGGATGTGTTGTGGGCGACAGCTATCGAGATAGGGGCATTCGCGGACGCGGAAAGCCGCGCTTGCTGGCGGGAGAAGTTGAACGTGGAGCGCGGCAAGAGGATCGCACGTTACCGCGAGAAGATGGTGGGGCGGCAGTCGCTATGGCGTGCGTGGCGGGCGGGGTTGCCTGCGGGCTCGCAGTTGCGGGCGGCGGCCATGAGCCGGTTGCGAGTGTGGGCGGGATATCTGGATCCTGATTTTTCGCATTCGCAGCGCGTGGCCCAGTTGGCGCTTCTTTTGTACGACGGGTTGAAGAATGCGGGGCTGGTGACAAACCATGGTTCGGACAAGGTGGGGGCGGGGAACGCCGAGGCGCTAAGTCTGGATTGCGATTGTCGGGCGGTGCTGGAGGCGGCGGCGCTCATGCATGATGTTGGGAAGGCCCGGGGCGAAGAAAAACACCAGAAGAGATCGTACCGGATGATCCGCAGGGTGGAGCGGCCTTTGGGCTGGAGTGCGCGCGAGATGGAAATGGCGGCGCTGGTGGCGCGCTATCATCGTGGGGCGTTGCCTCGTCCGCAGGGAAAGAGCTTGCAGGTGCTGGAGCTGCCGGATCGCCCGATTGCCATGGAGTTGGCCGGAGTGTTGCGTCTGGCAAACGCGCTGGATACTCGGCGTGTGCGGCACGGGGATGGCGGCGAAGATTCTCCACGGCTTGAGGTTAGTGTGCAGGACCGGGTCGTGGTGGTGCGGGCGTCGGGATACTCGGTACTGGACGGTTCGGCAGAAGGCGTGGCAGCGGCGCGACATTTGCTGGAGACGGTGCTGCGGCGGCCGGTGCTGGTGCGGAGTTTGCGGACTGCGGCGGGACGGGCGCCGGTGGCTGGACGCTAGAGCGAATTGACGAACGATCTGCGCGGACGGCGAGCTGCGAGCTTCGAGCTGCGCTCGCTTGGACAGCCGAGGGCGGCTGTCCCTACGTGACTGCTGGTCTCGAAGCTACTCTGACACTTCTCAGAACGACATTCCTCTTTCAAACTTCTTTTGTGACTCATGCGAAGTTAGTTTCGCTGGCGGTGCGGTGGTTGCGGCGGTATCGCTGCGGGGTGGTGCTCAGCGAGCAGGCTTGCGTCAGTGGGGAGATGCCGGACGCGATTGGGTGGAAAAAGGCGTGTCATTCGGTGCTGGTGGAGAGCAAGGTGTCGCGCGGTGATTTCCTGGCCGATCGCGCCAAGGGCTTCCGGCAAAAGCCGGAGATGGGCGTCGGCTGCGAGCGGTATTACCTGGCGCCGCGGGGTCTGATACGAACTGAGGAACTTCCCATCGGATGGGGGCTGCTGGAAGTTTGGGGGCGCGAGATTGAGCGAGTCAAGGTGTCGACGAAGAACCTGCGTTCCGCGATCGGGTTCGAGAACGAGATGAATCTTCTGCTGGCAAGTTTGCGGCGGGTAGAAATCCGCATTGAACCCGAGAGCATTACCGACTTTCTGAAATGGAAGAACCGTATGGCGGAATACAATCGGGGCGCACTGCCCGAAGGACTGGTTGCAGCGGAAGAGGAAGCGAATGGATTTCTGCTGGGAACGACTGGCGGAACGACTGGCGACTGAAATGGCCAGTCCCTCAGGCGGCGTTTGACCTCCCGCAGGAGGTGGTTTGCCGCGTCCCAACAAATGGAAGTTGCAGCATGTCGACAAAAAATGAAACCGGGCGGTTAGGCCCGGTTTCTGGAGCGTCGGTTGAGATGCGGTTACATCGCGGCCGGCGCGGCTGGCTCTGAGATTTTCGCGGGCGCGGTTTCACGTCCGCTGATGCATCTCGCGCCAGCAAAAGGTACAAAGGAGCGAGGACGTAGAGATAGGAGCAAGTATGGGGCCAGATTTAGATTCTATGCAACGGTTTCAACAGTCTTTGTAAATAAAAGAAAATAAATCCATTAATGAAATCTAATTTCGCTAGCTGGTGGTCTTGCCATGGTTGCTCACCGAAGATGCTTCAAAGTGTTGCACAGTATCGGATGCAATATCGGGTGCAAGGGCACAGGAAGGGGATTGCAATTCCCGTGATATCACTCCGCCGCCTTACTGCAATCCTGACTGGGTCAGCTTCACAGCACAGTAGGGATTTGCCGATCCGCCTGACACATTGCACTTCTGGCCGTTCACCGATCCCGCCGCCAACGTCGTGAAGTAGATGTTTGTACCGCCGTTCGACAATTGATTGTCGATCACGATCCCGCTGGTCCCTCCAAGAGAGTTCGGCGCCCGCACGCAACTGGATGACGGAGGGCTGGCGCAAGCCGGTGTCGTCAACGAGCTTGTAATCGTCGAGCTCTGCAGAAGGCCGTTGGTACTGCTGCCGACTCCGAAGAACATGCGGTCGGTTGTTCCGTTGTAAAACTCGGTCAGTGGCGAACACTCGTCCCCGTGCGTATTGTCGACGACAAATGTCGACGAACCCGTGCTGGTGATGAGATGACTCGCGTTGAATGGAAAGAAATACATCTTTGGATTCGACGGCTTGAGCGGTTTGCTGGTCGTCCCTGACACGAACCCGCAGGCGATCATGTGCCCCGTCGTTGTCCCGTTGAGCCAGAACGCGTTATCGATTGTCCCCGAGTGCACGTTGCCCGTTGTACAGTCACCGTTCCCGCTACCCGAGCCCAAGTCCACGGTTGTGTATGTTGTGGAATTCGTGAAGTTCGCCGCAATCTGGCTAATCGCCCCGCCGATGCCATTCACCTGACTGCATCCGGTAAACGCGAACACCTGGTTGGTTGAGGGATTGGCGGAATCGTTGACCGCAATCGGCGGATCCACAATGCCGGTTCCCGCTCCGTGCGTCGCCCATCCAATCGTCTGCCGGGCGGAGTAGGTGTGAGCGGGGGTGGTCAGGCTCACTGCATATAAATATCCTTCCCCATCACCGAGAAAAATCCTGCCTGACGACCTATCTTCGATCGGACTGGTTAACACCTTGATGGGCTGATTTGAGACCGTGACTGGCCAGTTTGCATTGCTGACCAGCGCTGGCGCTCCGCCACCGAATACCGGCGTGATCTTGTACAGCAAGCCATTGTCGGCGCCCACGTACGCCGTATCCGCACTGTAATCCACCCAAGGCGAGGAGTTGGTGTTGGTTGCGCTGCCGACGATGGTGAGCGTTGTCATGCAACCCGCGATCGTCGGCGTCGCGCACGAAGTCGGCGTCTGCGGACTCAAAACGGTTCCCACCCGCGATGGCGGCGTCGGAATCGGATTCGGCAGGACCAGAACGTGAAAATAGGAAGCCCCGGCGGTGCTTTCCACGAATGCCACCTTCTTCCCGTTGGCCGATAGCGTCGGCGACGTCCGGATCTGTCCTCCGGCTTGGGTCACCGTGTTGTACGCGAACGCCACCCACGGCGATCCGTTATTGCACTTCGGATTTGCTTCCGTGTAGAGGTTGTTGATCCCGACCAGGTTTGCCTGGGTTCCTGAGGTTACAGTCAGCCCAAACAGAGCGTAATCGGAGCTGCAACTCTCCCCGTTTATATCAAACCGGTATTTCGCCGGAAACTGGTTCTGCGGCACATGGCCGTTCTCGAGCGAAACAGCCCAGTCAATCTTCATCCGGCGCGGATTCCGCATTACCCCGATGCGCGCGTTTTCAAGCGCCACTTGCCGCATCACCAGGTTGTAAACATGCCGCGGGTCCAGTACTCCCGCCGCCAGTACATCGTCGGTTCGCGCACCCGGCATCAACAAGTGCAGCGAACTCCAGTCCTGCGGGTACCCCAGGTGGGTCTGGCCGTCGCTGTCTTCGCTCGCCGAGATCGTATCCGTCGTTGCTCCCGCTTGCCCCCAAAGCGGAATGCCCAGCAGGAGCGACGCGGCCGCCACAACGAAGCAACGGAATATGCAACGTCGCATGATGTCTCTCCTCAAACTTTCATCCGCACTCCGCACCGGTTCGTTTGTACATTCCCCAAGACTCACCGCCGCAGGGAATCGCTCCTGCGAGGCTCGCTCGCCAACGCCGGCACTGGCCATACTAGGAAGTCTTCCGCCCGCCGTTCCGGCACTGAAACTGTGTCGAGTTTATCTTCCCGCACGACAGCGCCATCGTCTCAAACACGCGCTCGAATCGAAACGCCGGCCCCTGGTAGAACTTTCGGGCGCGTGTTGGTTTGGATTCCGCACGCGTAACTGATTCCTCTTGCAATGGCTCACCGCCCGTACTCTTGGTCATATCCATGCGCTGTGTTCCCTCCAGCGGGACTCAGGTTCCAATGGTTCACTGTCCAGCCGCCAGCGTCTTGCGTCGAAAGAGCGCCTGCGGTTCTTTCGAAACCGTCTTCAAGGGGATATCTCAACGCAACACAGCGGTGCAGTCTTGCGTCTTTCGCTTTGTGCACCAAACCGAAGCCGCCACCGCCCAGCATCTGGACGATGCGATAGCGCAAGGTGGCCTGGTAGATCATGGAAGACGTTTCGGCCTTAGGTTGGCTGGATGTTATGGGTGGGGCATAAACTGGTCAAGGCGAATTGATGGAAGGTGCTCAGGTGGTAACGAGCATCTTGCAGAGTCGGAATGTAAATTCGTAACCCAGTGAGTGGTGCCACCGACGAGAAGCTACATTTCCCGCCGGCCTTCCATGGCCTTCAACATCGTAACTTCGTCGGTGTATTCGATGTCGCTGCCCACAGGGATTCCCATGGCGATGCGGGTTACACGAAGGCCCTGGCGCTTCAGTTGCTGGGCCAGGTAAGTCGCAGTGGCTTCTCCCTCGACCGTGGGATTTGTGGCCAGGATGACTTCTTCAATTTCGCCGCGGGCGACCCGGCTGATCAGGTTTGAGATCCGCAACTGTTCGGGTCCCACACCGTGCAATGGCGAAATCGATCCGTGGAGGACGTGGTATACGCCGTTAAAATGCCGTGTCTTTTCGACAGCGGCAATGTTGGTCGGCTCCTCGACTACGCAAACGAGTTTCTGATTCCGGGTAGGACTGATGCAGTATACACAGGGATCGACATCGGTGATGTTGTTGCAGATCGAGCACAAACGCAGCTTGGCCTTGACATCTCGGACGGCGGAGGCCAAAGCGTCGGCGTCATCCGCGGTTGACCGCAGGATATGAAAGGCCAGACGTTGTGCGGTCTTGCTACCGATACCGGGCAGCTTCTTGAGTTCGTCGATTAACCGGGCCATTGGTTCGGCAAACTTGGACATA
>DATFVD010000293.1:0-4962 GCA_035260505.1 Terriglobales bacterium | reverse complement strand
CGATTTCTCTCCCAATCGCGCATAGACCTGCGCCAGCGCCAGCTTCGTTTCCGGATCATCCGGAGGAATCGCGGCGGCCGCTTCCAGTTCCGTGCGCGCGTCGGCATCCCGTCCTAGCTGCGCCAGCAACAAGCCGAGGTTCTTGAGCATCATCTTGTCGTAAGGAGCCGTCTCCAACTGCTTGTGATAAGCGGCGACCGCCTCGTCGGTCTTCCCCGTTTGCTGCAACTCCATCGCCAGTTCGCCGTTCGCGTGCTTATGATTCGGGTCGAGCTCAATCTGCTTGCGGAACGCGCCGATCGCCTCCACATGACGGTTGGCGCCGGCATATGCGAGTCCGAGGTCGTACCATCCGTCTTTAACGCTTGAATTCGGCATACTCGAATTCGCCGTACCCAGGTTCGCCAGACTCGGATCCGCGTCCAGCGCGCGTTTCAGCAGGTCGATGGCACCGCGATAATCCTTGCTCTGCAGCGCTTTCACTCCTGCTCTTTGCAGTTCCACGGGAGTTCCTTCCATCTTCGAAGCCGTCGTCTCTGCACCTTGTCCGGTCGGCGTCAGGATCGAACACGACAGCAGCTGGTCCTGATCACTTTGCGTTGCATTGTGAAATGATTCGTAGTCCGCGCGCCGCGCCGCGGCCAGCTCATTCATCTTTACGTTCAGTTTGCGCTCGCCTTCCAGAATTCCCTTGTTCAGGGAGTACGTCGATGAATAATCGCCGTAATCTCGCGACATTTTTACCGCGGTCGGCGTATGCACCGTGTAGTTAGAAGGGAACTGGAGGCGAACCCGGTAGTCCATTTCTCCGGCGGGACCAATATTCATCGGTTCCGTGCTCCTTTCCGACGCCCGAATCGCAGGTATCCCCAGCGGCGGGATGGGACGGAAATTCACGCTCGTCGATGGAACCGTAAAATACCGGTCCTGGTGCAGGTGATACTTCAGATGAAAAGGCTTGTTGGTGTCCTCGATGGGATCGAGTTCAACGTGATCGACGTCGCCCGGCAGGCCCCAATTCGCAGAGAGGACTTTCACAAAGTCCTTCCATTGTGCCCGCGAGAATCGCCGAAAGCTGGCGCGCATCGGCCAATCGCGGTCTCCCTGGGCGGTTACTTCAAGCGAGGCATCGAGTGCGCCGTGCTCGCTGAACTTGCCGTCGAACGTGAAGTGCATGAAGGTCTTGATCGGCGAATCCGCCGGTGTTCGCTGCAGGCCTCCATCGCTATCCTCTGACGCCACCACTGCTTGTTTGTTGCGCAACTGGTAAAGGATCAGCCCGTAGGGCGTCACTTCCGGAGTCGTGTCCAGCCAGGTCAGTCCGGTTCCCGTCCCCAGGCGAGCCGCTGTGATCACGTGATCGAACTGGGCCGGCGAGGGAACGTCCGCATCCAGTTTGCGCGTGCTATGGATCATCACCGGATAACTCTGAATTCCCTCGGCCCGCAGCAGCGCTGAAAACAATGTGTGCTTATCTTTGCAGTCGCCGTAGCCACTCTGCATAACGTCCGCGGCGGAGTGCGGCTGATACCGCCCGACGCCGAGCGAGATGCTCACGTAGCGCACATTCCGCGCCACAAAATCGTACAGCCGCCGCGCTTTTTCCGTGGGCGTCTCCGCTCCCTTGGTGAGTTCCTGGGCTTTTTTTCGGACGCTGTCATCAATCGTCATGCGCTCGCCCTGCAGCTTTGCATACCATTGCGCGACCTGCTTCCAGTCGGTGAAAGTTGTCAGCTGCACATCGGGACCGGTGTCCTCCTCCGCTTCATCTTTCTCCTTGTCGCGTTCCGCCTGGATGTCCTTCACCACCCAGGTGTAAATCCGGCGGTCTCCCGTCTCGTGAATGTCCGGCTTGCGCGTCGGCGTCTTGAGCTTCACTTCGCGCGACTTCGGGATGTCGATCTCCAGCCGATCTTCGTCGACCACTACACCCTTTGGAAATGTGTATTCGTACCAGAAGTTTCCAGCGGCCAGGGGGGTGAGAACCCGGATCACGGTGCGGTATTCGAGCGTGTCTCCGGACTGCAGCGCGGCCACGGAAATATGCCGCTGCCGGTAGTCGCTGTACATCGGCGCTTCCTTCAGCACATCGGGGGCGAAATCCTGCGCGGTTGATTCCGGCGTCACCACCACCTGCCCGTCCGGCTTGCGCACCCGGACATATTCGACGTCCAACTTCTCGGTTGCCGAGGAGTATCCGAAAACCAGTTGGCCGAATTCTTCGACGCCCGCCTGGCTCTGAATCCGAACCACGGCCTCGGTCTCGCTCACTTCTGTTCCATCGTTTTCAAAATGGACACGATTTAAGATTCGCTCGAAAACCGCTGCCTCTTCAGAATTAGAGTTAGCGTTAGAGTTAGCGCTATTCGTCTTCTGGCTGGAAGGAGCGGGGACCTGGGCCACAGCATCCGCGCTCATCATCCAGAGGATCGCGCAGGCGATCGAACAGACAAGGGTGCCGACAAGTGAGAGACCAACCACAACGCGCGACATACGATAGGACATATTGGAGTTCTTTTACGCCGTGCCCGGCGTAAAATCAAACTAACAGAAATGAATTCCACCAAGATCAGCCAGCTTATTGCGATTCTGATTCTTTTCTGCGGCGGGCTTGCCGCGCAGGTTCCTCCGCTGGCCATTGTTGACGAGAATCTTCCCACACTGGACGCGGGCGTGGAATTCCATCTTCTTTTGCATGCCACCGGTGGGGTTCCGCCCTACGTCTGGAGCGTGGCCAGTGGCGATCTTCCCGAAGGAGTCACGCTTACCCCGGAGGGACTGCTTTCAGGGCGAGCGTCGAAGACTGGGACTTCTGCCATTACGTTGAAGGTCGAAGACTCGGGCCGTCCCGCACACAGCATTACCAAGGACTTCCGGGCGGTGGTTGTCGCGGCTATGTTGCTGGAGTGGCTTCAACCTCCGAAAGTCCATGACAACCGGATTGATGGCGCCGTCCAGGTATCCAACGGTTCCGTCGACAGCTTCGACCTGACCGTGATCATCGTGGCCGTCGCCGACAACGGGCGTGCAACGGCAATCGGCTACGAGCATTTTCCGCTGAAAGCCGGCGCAACCAGCGTGCAAATTCCCTTTGGCAACACATTGCCCCACGGCGGCTATGTAATCCACGCCGACGCTATTGCTGAAATCCCCACCCGGAAAGCGATCCTTCGCCAGAGACTCCAAACACCTCAACCTTTGCAGGTTATTCAGGGTCCGTAGCGGCTTTGCGCGCCCGTCCCCTGGTCAGAACTGGAATTCGTCGAGAGGGGGAGCGCGTGAATCAGGATAAGAATTTGCTGTGGAGCGACGGGCGCCCTCGCCCCTCCAGCGGTGCCGTGGCCTGGCGGGGACGCCCGGCGCTCCACCGGCAAGTTCGTTTCTTGCTTTTTGGGCTGGCTTCCACTAGATTTCCCTTTTCCTTAATCTGACGAGCGGGCAGGCGGAAACTTGCCTCCAGGAGTAGCGGGTTATGAAGCGGAGTTACATCGGACTCGCATTGGGCGCGCTGGTCACGTTTGCCGCATTGTTGACGCTTCCGGGGTGCGGACACGATCAGAAGCTAGAATCGATCGCTATCAATCCCTCTGGAGCGTCCATAACGGGCGCGGGTGTGGTGGTGAACTTCCAAGCTATTGGAACCTTCATCCATCCGCCCGAGAGCAAGGACATTACAACTTCGGTGGTGTGGATGTCGGCAGCGCCGCAAGTTGTTTCGATTGTCTCGAACACCGGCGTTGCCACATCGGAAACCGGCTGCGGTACTAACATCACCATCACTGCGACGGCTTACAGTAATCCTCAGAGCAAGTCGGGCAGCGTGGTCGTGGGTACCGCGGCAGTGAGTGTGAAAGGGAACCCGGGCTGCCCCTAGCTTATTCCTTACTGATCTTCCAACAACCTTCCCAGTGTTGGTTTGTGCTTCTCCGCATTCTTTTTCTTCCCCGGCACCAGGCTGGACGGTCTCGGACTCCCGACGCGTTCGCGAGCCATTTCGCGAACGATCTTGGCGGCGGAGAAGATTTTTTTCTTGCGCTTGCGCGGCATGGTCGTAATCCTCGCATCTTCGCACATTCAATACGCAAAAGTGCAATAATCTGAGGTTGGCGTTGAGTCCCACTCCTTCGCAAAAACGCGAATGAGTGGGGCACCTGCCTAAAGCCGAGGGGCCTGATAGTTATGGATGAGCGCGAATTTTTTGACGAACGATCCGATAAGAAGCCGGCAAATTTAAGCTGTCCGCATTGCCACCAATCGGCGGAGTATGAGATCCAGTGGCTGGTGCGCATGAAGAAGAAGAGCCTGCCGCCGCGGGCGGATGATCGCGACCGTGCAAAGTTCGCCAAGGCGCAGTCTTACATGCTGCGGCGAGACGACATGATGATGTGCAAGAACATGCGCTGCCGCAAGCGCTTTGAGATTACAGGCGTGCAGAGCGTCGCGTTTCTGCAATAGACTTTTGCAGTAGACGGTCGCCGCCCATTCATCCTCAATTGTCGTCTTAGTCCGTCGCGGTCGGGCAACTTGCCGATCGGCGACATACCGATCGTTTCCCTTCAATTCGTGCGGGCACGCTTGGCTCCACCTTTCACAATTTCTTCGCCCCACGCTTTTCCTCAGGATTTCCCGGGGTCTATCCTGTACAGCGAATTTTCCGCCAGAATGTACATTTTGCATCCAGTGGAAATCAAAGAGCCACAGCCGTTTTTCGCAAGCCGCTGAACCTGCCCGAGATGGCGCCGCACGACAACTGTTTGGCATGGCGGGTGCACCTATGTATCGAGTGAGCCTCATGCTCATCACAGGAGGTTTTGTGGATATGGCAATCAAAACGAGACGCTTCTACACCCGCGCTTCGTTCGTGCCGCTGCTTGCTTTCGCTTTGCTGTTCGGGAGGGGCACCCCAGCAAGCGGACAGACGGCGCCGACTCAGGACCAGCAGGCGATGCCGTCTCAGACCAT
>DATFVD010000292.1:0-16856 GCA_035260505.1 Terriglobales bacterium | reverse complement strand
GCCCGTAACCGCTGCCGGATCTCAGGATGGGTGGCGAGAAATGCCATCGTGCCCTCGACCTCCGGTCCCCAGACAAAGCGTAGAGTACGTTTGGGCCTCGGAAGTTGGCCCGAATCAATCAAATGCGCGAGCACACGCGCGGACTCAAGGATGGTGACGCATCCGCTTGCGTTATCGTTTGCTCCGGGACGTTCGTGATCAAGATGGCAGCTATAGACAATTTCTCCGGCAGTAGAGTCCGTGCCTGGAATTGTGGAGGTCACGACCGTCCAGTGCCCGGGGCCGACCGTGGCTTTCACATGGGCATTCAGAATGACGGGTTCGCCAGCGCGCAAGCGGGACCGCAATGTTTCGGCGGTCTGGCGAGAGACCATGAAGGCGAAGCCGGAGGGATGACGCGCGTCCAAATGACCCCACCGAACCACAGTCGCATCCAAGCCGGACCATGCCGTAGTCTGGTTGGGCATGTCGCTGACGATGCCCACTGCACCATGTTGTGCGATCGCCAATTCCTGCACTCGCGCCAGAACACCGTCCGCGAGGACAATCTTGCCGCGCACGTCCTTGCCCGAGTAATCCGCCTCTCTCGCTCCGTTGCCCACGTCGACCAGTTGCGTCTCCACGTCGGCGCTGTGACTGTAGTCCGCGAGGTGGATTGGATCCGTCTTCCGATCTCCGAGAAGAAGATGTTGGGGCCGGACTTCCCAGAGCCGAGCTTCTTCGACCGTCCACGCCAGGTACGAGCGCATCAGGCCGTAATGCCTGGTTCCATCGATAGGGAACTGCTCGCTTTGAGCATCGGCCAGGCCGTACTCGTGCGCGCGTTGCAAAACGAATTGCGCTGCCAGATCGAAATCCGCGGTGGCAGGGACGCGATGCAAGCCGGTCAAGTAGCGCAGGTTCTCGTAGGGAGCAGCGCCGCTCGATTCATCTCGCAGCGATGTCCACTGGCGAACGCTGAGGAAGGGTTGTTGACCAAAAGCAGGGAAGGTAGTGAATGCCAGAAGGAAGCAGATCAGGCTGCGCATAAGCTAACGAGGATAGCACTGACATTGCGTCGCGCAAATTTGCGGCGCAAAACTCAGACCTATGCACAAATTGACGGGTGAACGCCGCCCGGAAACAAGTGTCGCTACTGCGTCGACGCCATCTTCATTGCAGGTTCGCCAATCTCGTCATGCGATTCGCCTTCGAGACAAACGCGATGCCACAATTCGAGATTGAGCAGCCGCCAGATGCGATCGTAGTTGTCGCGATGCTTCGCGCGATGTTCATTGAAGAGCTTCTCGACCGCTTCGCGACGGAAATATCCGCGATTCAGGCTGCGTGGTTCAAGCAGCATCTCGCGAATCGTTTCAAGTCGTGGCCCAGCCAGCCACCCACTCCACGGCGTCGGAAATCCCAACTTTGGCCGGTACAGAATCGAATGCGGCAGCAGATCCTCCACCGCCTTCTTGAGAATCCGTTTGCCGGCTAATCCTTGAATCTGCACTTCGCGCGGAATTCGAGTGGCGAATTCAACCAGCACATGATCGAGAAACGGCACCCGGCTTTCGATGGATGCGGCCATGCTCATGTTGTCCTGCTTCATGAGCAGTTCCACCAGGTACGTTTTGATGTCGGTGTAGAGCAGCCGCTGCAGCATTTCGCCCGACGAGCGCTCCCAGTAATCGAGGACATTCTTATATGCCGTGCTGGGAGCCGCCTCCCGCACGAACTCGCTGGTCAGTAATCCGCTCTGCTCCGCCTCGCTGAAGGCGGAAAAGAAATTATCGAAATAGAAAGAAGCCCAGGAATTTCCATCCTTCGCTAAAAATGTATGTTCCAGTTTTCGGCGCCAGGTTGCTCCCAGCAGGGAAGAAGTCGCAACCGTGTTGCGCAATCCGCGCCGCAGAACGCCCGGAACGACGCTGCGGTACGCTCGGTCCATGGCGGCATTTTTCAGTGTGAAGGCATAACGCGTATAACCCGCCAGGGTTTCATCGGCGCCCTCACCGGTCAGCACCACAGTAACTCTCTCCCGGGCCAGCCTGGAGACAAAATAAAGCGAGACGCTCGAAGGCCACACGATCGGTTCGTCTTCATGCCAGATCAAATGCGGCAACGCGCCAAAAAAATCCTGCTCGCTGACCAAGACTTCGTGATGACGCGACTGGATATGATCCGATACCGTACGCGCAAATGGTAGTTCGCTGTACGTCTGCTCGGTATAGCCGACGGAAAAAGTCTCGACCGGTTCGCGCCGGAGTTTTGTCATCAGCGCGGCCACCGCGCTCGAATCCACACCGCCGCTCAGGAATACTCCCAGTGGCACGTCGCTCATCAGGTGGCTGTTGACTGCTCCCTCGAGTAGCTCGCGGTAGCTCTGGACGTAGTAACTCTCATCTCGCGATTCGTGCGGCTTCGACGCATCCAGGTCCCAGTATTGCCGGATTGCCGCTTTGCCATCCGGACCAATCGTCATCGTGTGCCCGGGCAGCAGCTTGCGGATTCCAGCGTAGAAACTTTCCTCGCCCGACAAATATCCAAATGCCAAATACTCGGGCAGCGCAGCCCGATTGAACTCAGGACGAATCCCGCCATGCGCCAGCACCGCTTTGATTTCCGATCCGAACAGAAGCCGCTCCGTCGTCAATTTGTAGTACAGCGGCTTGATGCCCAGCCGGTCGCGTGCGATGAAGAGCGTTTTCGTATTGCGATTCCAGATGGCAAAAGCGAACATGCCGCGCAGGTGCTGTACGCAATCTGCACCGTATTCTTCGTAGAGATGGATGACGGTCTCGGTATCGCTGTGCGTGCTATAGCGGTGGCCGCGCGCGATGAGTTGCTCGCGCAACGCGAGATGGTTGTAGATTTCGCCATTAAACACGATCCACAGCGTGCCGTCTTCGTTCGAAATCGGCTGATGACCGCCCGCAACATCGACAATGCTGAGCCGCCGCATTCCGATGCCCACCGCGCCGTCGGTATAAAAGCCGTCGTCGTCGGGTCCGCGATGGCTGATCACGCGGCACATTTCGCGCAGCGCCGCGGCGTTCGCCCGGGCGTCCCGTCCGAATTCAAGAATCCCAGCAATCCCGCACATTTAGTGCTTCTCCGCGTACGTCGACGAATTGCGATCCATTCCAGTCGACGGGAAAGTGGAGTCGCCCGTCAGCTGTTCAAACAATACCGTGGTGGAAAACTCGCCCGGCGTTGCGGTCATCAACGCATCCTCCTTGCGCCACTCGAAAAATGCAGATGGCCCTGCCGTCTTCAGCAGAGGCTGCCCCTGTAGTAGAGGCTGTCCCTGCCACGCGACGTAAGTCCCTCCGATCACGATCAAGTGCGCGAGTTTTTCTTTTGCGATGCGGCAGTACAACACTCGCGCGTCCGAAGACCATGGACCGAAACTCCACGCCTCATCTCCAAGCGCAAAAAAGAATCCGTGGCTTTTGTCATGATAATCCAGTTCGTAGACATGTACCGCCGCTTGCGCCATGCTGGCCAATCGCGGTTCAAGTCGTTTTTCGGCGTGTGGTGCGATGAGTTGTTTGTCCTCCCGCTGGATTATGCCGCGGCGTGGTATCAATGCAGTCGCCGTCTCCGTCGGCAGCAACACCCGAGCATGGCATCGCACTAACGGCGCAGGCTGGAATGCGCCATAAGCAGGCGATAGCAGAGTTCTGCTAACTTCCGTCGCCGTATGCCAAACCGTGTCCTCCGGCACCAGCAGACTCAACCCGGGGTCGCCAGAGACAGTGCCGGCCTTTGCTTGGGACTCCAATACTTGGGGCTCCAATTCGCGGGACCCTGGCACTGACACTTCCACTCGTCCCGAGCCAACGGGCTGAACATTGAGATCGGGCGCAAAGTGCCACCGTATCTCCAGTTCATGTTCCGTTGTTCCGAGCGCAACATCGCGCACCAGCCAGAGGTCGCCCGCGATCTTCAGCACGTGCCGTCGATGCGCAACCGGATCCGCCAGGCGCGCATACCCATTATGGCTGGCGACAAAGTAAGTGAAGCTCTTACCCACGATCCAGTTTTCGACCTGCGTGCTCGGAATGTGAGTCCAGGAAAAAGGTTCATCCGCCACCGCCTGGTCGACCCCATCCACACGCATGGTGTTGTGCGCACCCGTCCCGCGAAGTGTATTCCGATCCACGGGATCTTTCGAAATGTAGACGCCGCTGCCCGAGTCCACCAGCCAGCGCCGTCCGTCCATCGTGAGTCGCAGACTGAGCGCGTCGGCATGTCCGTGCCCCGAGCGGCCCACGCCCTGCGGACCGGCATCCACCACCATCGCCTGCGCCCACGGCTCCGAATCCGCGAGAACGTAAAGCCCGCCGTCTGGGAAGGCACACGAATACGTAACCAGGTTCGCCTGTGTGCTCGAAAAGTTTTCGATCGCTTGATTGCCAAACAACCAGACCGCTTCCTCTGTCAGTCGCGCCGCTGAAGACTCCCGGGCGTACATCACCGCGCCGAGCGCCAGCGGATCCGTCATCTGTTCCGTCCGGTTGCGCCGCGGATTCCACACCCGCCCGCCATCGTCATCGCCGAAGCCTTCCGCCGGACCCGCCTGTGCGAGTGCCGCGACAACATCCAGCATTCGTTCCAGCACCGCGTCATACGCCGCTGGAATTTTTATTCCATTCCGGGCGGCGAGCAAGCGCGCATAGAGAAAGAAGTCGAGCGCATAAACGTGGTAGTGCAGCGATTGCTCGAAGTACACCCCATCCGGCCGCACCTGCCGCCCCGCTTCGCGCAACACAATCTGCCATCCGCATTCTCTCCAGCGCGCGGCCCGCGGCATTTGCGGGTATAGAGTGCCCAGAAAGAACAGCGCCACCGCTTCCCCCAGTAGGTGCGTGTTCGGAGAGAAATAGGTAGATAGATATCGCTCGATATAACGCCCGTGAAACGCCAGAGCTGGAAGCAGTTCCGCGCGAAACTCCGAGTGCTCGGGCGCTCCCGCCAGCAACTGGTCCACCCAAATCCACGACAAACTGCGGAAAGCAACCTCCAGTGTGCTTCCCCAATTGATTCCCAACGGATACGGATTCGCATTGACCCAACTATGCCACTGCGCGATCAGTTCGCGGGTGTACTTCTCGTCTCCGCTCAACAACCGGGCCTTGGCCAGCGTTACCAGGTGCTGGTGACGATTCAATTCCCATGTGACCTTGTGATCGCCCACCGCCGCAAAATCAAGAAAAGCAATCTTGAACCATGGATCCAGCGGAGCGCGCTTGCCGTGCACGGGGTCGAGATGCCAGTCAATCTCGTTTCCGTATGCAAGATGTTCGTAGCCCAGCAGGCGAAAACCATGGGCGCAGATTTCATCGGCCTCGCGCAGAATGTCGTCCGCTTCGTCGGGTAGATGTTTGCGCAACAACTCCGTGCGCTCTGAAATTTCTCTGGCAGAAAAAAAGAATTGCCCCGGCGCCGCCGCCGAATCTCTATTCAGTCGAATCGCCCCAGAGCGTATGCCCATCCGGTGCATAAGCAGGTCGCTGCGCTTGTGGAATTCCTGCCCCACGCGCACCCGCACCTCTTCCCAGTCCATCCGGGATATGCGCGCCAGCTTACTTTGCCATCCAGAAGCCATCGAATTCCCTTATCTTACATGCTGAAAAGGACGCTCCAGATTCCGCCGTTACCCCTGTAACCTCGCCAATCGTTGACTCTCGACGGGCCTCAGCCAGGACGCGGTACGATTGACGTTGTGGCAATTTGACCCGGCAGACTTCCCTCCCCGGTGGAAAAAGTTGTCCCGCTTTTACCCCGAAGTCGAACTGGAACTCTCGTAACTTTTAAGAATATTCCGTAACATGCTGAAAACACTAATGTTGTTGCATTCATCTTTGGATTTTTAGCGCCCCGATGGACAGCGACTTGCAATCACTTGGCAAGGGGTTGATATAGTTTCTAGTGCCACGCAGTAGTCCCCTAAGACTCGTTGCCAGGAGAATTCGCTTGGGTTTGTCCGTTAGCATTTTTGGGTTGGGATATGTCGGTTCCGTATCGGCCGCATGCTTTGCTTCCATGGGTCACAAAGTCATCGGCGTCGACCTGAGCCGAGCCAAGGTTGAGATGATGGGCTCGGGCCGCACTCCGATCATCGAAGCGCGCATGAGCGAATTGGTTGCCGAAGCGCACCGCGCCGGCCTTTTGCACGCCACCACCGACGCCACGGCAGCCGTGCTGAATTCCGAAGTTTCGTTCGTCTGCGTTGGAACGCCCAGCTTGAAGAATGGCAAACTCGATCTCAGCCACATCGAGAGCGTAGCCCGGGAAATCGGCGCCGCCATCCGCCAGAAAAAATCACCGCACGTTTTTGTTCTGCGCAGCACGGTGCTGGCCGGAACCACGGAGACGGTTGTGCTCCCCATCCTTGAAAAAGAGAGCGGCAAGAAGTGCGGCCAGGATTTCACCGTCTGCTACAACCCTGAGTTCATGCGCGAAGGCAGCGCGGTTGCAGACTTCCTGAACCCGCCCTACACCATTCTTGGAGCAAGCGACACCCATCACCTCGCGCCGCTGCGCGAACTTTACAAGAGCACTCCGGGCACTCTTTACGAGACGACCATCCCCGTCGCTGAAATGGTGAAGTATTTTTCCAACTGCTACCACGCGCTGAAAGTCGGTTTTGCCAACGAAATGGGAACGATGTGCAAGCATCTCGGCGTCGACGCGCATGCAGTCACGAAAATTTTTACATCTGACACCAAGCTGAACATTTCTCCCGCATATCTTTCTCCGGGCTTCGCCTTCGGCGGTTCCTGTCTTCCGAAAGATCTGCGAGCCATCACCTACAAGGCCAAAGAACTCGACCTCAAGCTTCCCTTGCTCGAATCGCTCATGCCGAGCAATGCCGAGCACGTTGATCGTGCCGTCGAAATGGTGATGAACACGGGCAAAAAGAAAATCGCGCAGCTCGGACTGAGCTTCAAAGCAGGTACCGACGATCTGCGCGAGAGCCCGCAGGTGCAGTTGATCAAGCGCCTTATGGGCGAGGGTCTGGACGTCAAAGTTTGGGACGAGGACGTGTCCCTCGGCCGCCTGGCCGGTTCCAATCGCCAGTACATCGAAGAGGTCATCCCGCATATCGGATCTGTACTATCTGCGGACCTCGAAGGCACACTGCGAACCGCCGAGGTCGTGATCCTCGGCAACAAATCGGCAAGCAAAGATCAGCTGGCGAAGTACCTTCGCCCCGAACACATTGTGATTGATCTCATTCACCTTGATAAGACGCGGCGTCCGGAAGGCGCCCGGAAGTATGAAGGAATCTGTTGGTAGGATTTTGCTGGAGGATTTGCGATTCGTGCGGTTGATTTTGGGTGGCGAAGCGCTTCAGCGCTGCGATGACGGCAGTATGTTGATCACGCCTATAGCCGCTGAGGTCGCGAGACTGGAACTCGAATGAAGTTTTACCCCATCGACTTTAAAGCCGCCGACTGGAAGCGCCTCGACCAGTTCGCCGACCGCACCGTCTTCCAGACGCGCGAGTGGCTGCAATTCGTTGCCGAGTCTCAGAACGCGCTACCCGTCCTGGCTGAGCTGCGCGAAAACAGCCAAGTCCTCGGATACTTCTCCGGACTCACGTTCTCGAAGTTTGGCATGAAAGTTCTCGGAAGTTCTTTCCCGGGGTGGACGACTCCTTACATCGGCTTCAATCTCATCCCGGGCATCCCGCGCCGCGCCGCGCTCGAAGCCCTCGAGAAGTTTGCCTGGGACGATCTCAAGTGTCTGCACCTGGAAGTCTCCGATCCGAACTTCGCCTTCGAAGACGGCGAGGCCTCAGGATTCAAAGCCGAATACTTCGCTTCCTATCGCACCGACCTGTCCCGCTCAGAAGAGGATTTGTTCAACGGCATGGAAAGCGCCTGCCGCCGCTGCATTCGTAAGGCCGATAAGAGCGGCCTCAAAATCGAAGAGGCACACGACCTCGCCTTCGCCGACGAATATTACGAGCAGCTCCAGGACGTCTTTGCCAAGCAGTCTCTCGTCCCCACCTATTCCATGGAGCGGGTCCGGTCCCTGGTTCGCAACGTCGAGCCCGGCGGCAATGTCCTACTGATTCGAGCGCGCGATCCGGAAGGGAAGTGCATTGCAACGGGGATTTATCCGGGATTCAACCAGATCGCCGAGTTCTGGGGCAACGCCAGCTTCCGTGCCTATCAGAGCTTGCGCCCCAACGAAGCCTGCCACTGGTACGCCATGCGCTACTGGAAAAAGCGTGGCGCCACGATCTTCGACTGGGGCGGCGAAGGCACTTATAAGGAGAAGTACGGATGCACGCCGCATCGCGTGCCCTGGTTCACCAAGTCTCGCTATCAAATCGTGGGAGCTTTACGCAACGAAGCGCGCAACATGTTTGCGCGCAAGCAGAAATTTCTCGGATGGCTGCAAGGCAACCGTTCAGCCACCGAACGCAGCCCGGCAGAGGAATAAAAGAGGAACAAAGCAGAATAGAATTACCGAGGGGAACCACCAATGGCGTTACTCGTTCGCAGGGCATTCCGGCATCTATCGCGGGTCCATGACGTGCTGTTTCGTCGCACGCTGCTCGAGCGCGAAATTACTGTTTTCGACGACGACGTGTTTCTTACGTCCTATCCACGTTCCGGCAACACCTGGACGCGTTTCCTCGTCGGCAATTTCGTTAACCCCAATGAGCCCGTCACTTTTCTCAACGTCGAACGCCTCGTTCCCGACATGTATAAGACCGCCGACTGGGTCCTGCGCCGCCGTCCCCGCCCGCGCGTGCTCAAAAGCCACGAGTCCTTCGACGCCCGCTACCGCCGGGTTATCTACATTGTGCGCGACCCGCGCGACGTGGCCATTTCCAACTATCACTGGGAGATGAAGTTGCGTTCGATTCCCGAAGGCTGTCCCATCGAAGAATTCGTTCCGCGTTGGATGGACGGCGAGTTCTGGCGCCGCATCGGTTCCTGGGCTGACCACGTCAACAGTTGGTTGGCGACACGCCAGGGACACGACAGCTTCATCCTGATGCGCTACGAAGATCTACAGGCAAATCAGCAGCGCGAACTGGCGCGTGTCGCCCAGTTCATGGGCCTCAATCCGGATCTAGAGCGTATCAACCAAGCCATCGAACGAAGTTCCGCAGCCAACATGCGCAAAATGGAAGAGACGCAGGGCAAGAAATGGGTGGCGACCTTCCATACCCGCTCCGATAAGCCCTTCGTCCGCAAAGCGTCGTCCGGCGGATGGCGAGCCATCCTTCCCGAAAAAACCGTCGCCTACATGGAAACCAAGTGGGGCCCGCTAATGAAGCAACTAGGCTACAAACTCTCCACCGAGACAGAAAAAGAACCCTCAGAAATCACCCACGCCACCCAGTGAAGCAAGGGTTTCTAACTGAGGGCTGAAAGCTGAGGGCTGACGGCTGCACTAGAAATTTCCCGGCAGCCCATCTCCATCCGCGCGCGTCAAATGCATTCTCGGACGCACTTCTCCAAACGGAGTCAGCAGCTGCGCTAGTTTCTTTGATGCGGCGAAGATAAAATTTGACGGGCCCGGAAGATACCCACCTGCCTTGAACGCCTCGCCCCAAGCCTCATGACTCTGATTGCTGAGGATCAGATCGAAACCCTGCCGCTCGAGCGTCTGCGTTGCGCCTCGCACCACCGAAAGTACTTCTCCCGGAAGCGCGAAGCAATCGACGACCGACCCGACGCGCATTTTGCCGTATTTTGCGTCCTTGCGGCGTTCGCCCACAACGGCCCACCCAATCGCGACGCCGTTGCGCTTCATAACTATCCGCGTGAGATGCGTTAGCGCGGCAGGATACAAAGTGCGCAGAGCTTCGGCGTCGCGCACCGCCGTGAACGCGCAAGTCTGACGTGCCGCTCCCCAGAGAGACCGTAAGCTTTCTGCGCCGTCATCGGCTTCGAAGGTCGCGACTTCACAGCACTCGGCATCTCGCGACTGGGTCGCTGTCAGAGCGCGGTAGCCATTGAACAGTTTCGAGCCGGCCCATCCAGCGCCGCTGTAGGCAGCGAGATCCATCAGAAGCTTTCGCGATGGCGACGAGCGCAGCGTTTGCATGTTTCTCAGAAAGCGCGAAGGATTCACTACGAAAAAGAAGAACGGGACCAGGCAATGCGTCCATCCCAGACGAACAAGCATTTGCGGCAATGGACGGTCGTATCCGCCCATGCCGAGACAGTAGAGTAGCGGCGCGCGCTGCATCGCATCGCGCAGCAGCAGCGTGCCGACCAGGGCATGGGATTTGTTGACAATGCCTTCGGACAGCGGATGGTGATAGTAGCCGATCGAGCGAATTTGCCCGTCAGGGAAAAGGAATTCCTGAGTCTTGAGCGCGTACCCGCCACGCACGATTCCGCCATCGACGGCAACGAAAAATTCGTTGTAGATACGCGACTCCGCCGTACTTGGCAGCCAGCGCGGCTCGGCCCAGCGATAGAACACCAGGTTTTCGTCCTCAAGAGTCCGCCGCAGGCGCTGATTGAACTCCGCCACCGCGGGCTCGTGCTCGGGACGATAGGGCTGGATGACGATGGCCATGAATGGTAGGCGCAGGCATTACGGACATGAACCACGACAAACTTGGATATGTTAGCGCGCCGCTGACTGCAGCTTCTCGACCAGCGTTGCCACCGCGCCGATGTTCTTCATCTGCTCGATATCTTCGGGGTCGAGCTGCACTCCGAACTTTTCCTCAACGGCAAGCACCAGATTCAGATGTTGCATGGAATCCCAATTCTCGATCGTTTCCGGCGACGACTCCGCTGTGATCCTGTCCGCCGGAATCGCGAAAATATCGCTGGCGATGTTCCGCACCTGCTCAAACGTACTGGCTGTCAATTCTTTCCTCCCGCTGTGATTGCTCCAATTGAGTTCTCGACGCTCACCTTCAGCTTAATCCAATCAGGGCAGCGCAAAGTGGAACTCCTCAGATCGAGTGTCCACAACGACCCCGAGCCATTTGTCTCCTTCCGATTGAAGCCATGTTGCGAGTAGAAATCACGCGCCGGAGCGTTTTTCTTCGTCGGCAGAAACCAGCCTACCAGCCACTTGCGTCCGCGCTGGGCGGCGCTTTCGGCGAGATGGGCGAGCAGCGCAGTTTCAACCGTTCTTCCAATCACCCGGCAGCTCAGCAGGAAGGTGTCCACCTCACATTGCTCGCCTTCGTCGTGCGCGATCGCGACTCCAACCAGCCCGTGGTCGCCGAAACGATCGCGTACCCGAATGGAAAATATGTGCCAATCGGGCTGTTTCGCCATCTCCGCGATCTGCGGCTCGGTGTAGCGGCGAGTGGTCAGATTGAACTGGCTGGTTTTCTGCGTCAGTTGCGCGATCCGCGGCAGTGTCAGGTCCGACACGGATTCCAGTTCGGCTTCCTGTTCCAGGAAGCGAAAGAAATCTTCCTTGGATTGAAAGTTCTGCTCGGCGCCCGCGCGCTGCCTCTGCGCAGCATACATCGCGGTGCGCTGCTGGTCTTCGGACGAAAGCGCGAGCCGCTCAAACGCCGCACAATTCCTGACCGCGGACGCATACTCCAGCGGATTCTTCCCCAAATCAATGACGGTAACTTCCGGAAGCGCGGCACGAACCTGCTCGCGCTCAAACGGATTGTCGTCGAGGAAGGCGAGCGAATCGATGCCCACGTTCAGTTCCTCGGCGATCTCGCGGAGGTTCTGCGCCTTATCAGTCCAGTTAATACGCATTGCCGCGAAATGTTTCGGACGCACCAGCATCCCTGGATGCTTTTCCAGTGCTTCCATGGCATCGTCTAGATTGTTCTTACTGCACACTGCGAGCAGGATTCCTTTGCGCGACAGATCGAGCAGGGCGCGGTGCAAAGCCTGATAAGCCGCGCCCGGATATTCCGAGCCGACTTTAATGCCGGCCATTCCATCTTCGCCGATGACTCCGCCCCACAGCGTGTTGTCGAGGTCGACGACCAGAACCTTGGCCGAGCGTCCGCTGAGCGGCACGATAAAACGCATCCATTCGCGCGCCATATGAAGAAGATGGCTCGCTGCAATGGGCAACCGCGCCGTCAGCCACTTGCGCTCGTCGTGCCAATGCTCGCTGCCATGACGCGCAACCAGCGCGTCGTAGTCGAGAACATACACGCCGCGGAACCCCTCCGCAATGCGCCGCAGTTCACGATTGATCTGCCGGATGAGTCCGGACTGGCGCGCCTCGGATTGGTCGTCGAGGACACCGAGACTTGGAGACGACGGGCGTTCGAGCGAATGAACGACCAGCGCCGCCTGGCTGTAGTTTCGAAACGCGCCGATCCCCTGCTCATAGCCGCGCACCACGCGCTCGGCGGCCTGTTGCGCGGCTTCCGGCGCCAGATCGGCGAAATCACGCCAGAGCTCGGGCGCGGCCTGGTCGGCGCGCACCGCCAGCACGACTGCGTTCGGCGCAAAGCGGTAGAGCGAACTCTGGCTGTCGAGCATGTCCTGCACGTAGGTATTGAAATCGCCGACATGGACTTCCAGATCGATGCCGTAGGCGAAAGCTTCCGCTCGCAGCAGCGGTACGATGGGCTCGACTGTGAACGAGCGCAGAATCGCCAGTTTAAATTTTGTAAGAGCGAGTTTTTCGCCCAACTTGTCGCGCAGCTCGTCGACTCTCGAAGTTACGAAGCTCGCCGTGCCCGATGCGGGATCGCGCCGCCAAAGTTCGGCCAGCCGCCGCGAGGCACGATCGAACGCGCCCTGAGCGATCAAGCCGTCAACATCTGCGCGCAGGTTTGACGGATTGTGCTCACCCGGCGTCGCATCAGACGGCGAATTGGGAGTCGAATCAGACATTGAATCAGATATCGAATCAGCGTCCCAGATACTCGATCAGCAGACGGTTTCTGGTGTAAATCCAGGCGATACGCCGGCCGCCGAACGCAACTGCCGGCATCGGCTGCCGCGTTACAATCGCTCCCAGCGCGCGCGCGTCGGCAAGCGCCTGCTCCAGATTATCCACGACATAACAAACGTGGTGCAGGCCCCCTCCCTTGGCAGCGAATGACTGCACGGGCGATTGTTCATCAGCCGGCTCCACTAGTTCCCAGAGCGGATCGCCCGCCCTCCGGCTCTTGAGGAACGTGATGCGAACGGCTTGGTTGGGATCATGAAAAACCTGCTCGTCCCAATCCGCCTGCAACATTCTGGCGAAGCCCTGCACGGAATCCGGAATCGAAGCGACGACAAAGCCCACGTGGTGAAACGCGCCTTCGGGCTGCCAGGTTAGAGAAATCGCATTCATCTGGAGAGATCGTTACTGGTGGAGCGCAACCCTCCCTCGCCTCGCATTCAAGCTCGGACATGCCATCGGACTCAGCTCCGTCCAGACACCTTTTATCAGCGATGCGGGCAAAGGAATTATCCGATCCTCAGGACCGCACCGACTCCGCAACTTGGACCGGTTCTTCTTCCAGTTCGAGCGCAGACATGTTGGCGAGCCGGCCGACGGGTGTATGCAACTTCAACCACAGTTTGCTCCCCAGAAAGCTCGGATACATGCCACGCATCCACCACTGCCGCAAGCTGCGACGGCGTTTGGCGGCGGGAAGCGACAGTTCGTAGCCATTTTCCTGCAGACATTGGCCCACGGTCGCTTCGATCGCGGCAACATCGGACTGCGCCAGGCGTTCCTTCCAGCGGCCGAGCGGGTTGAGTTTTTCTTTCGTACCTTCTTCGCGAAACGAAGAGTTGGTTTCCGAGAGGCGGCCCAAGCCGGCGCTCTGAATCCGATCGTAGTCCAGATCGTGATCCAGGAAGCCGCCGAGTTTGCCGAGCGTTTCGCGCGGGCTGGTGATCAGATCCTCGTAGCGGATCTCGATGTAATCGGCAGGGAACTTGCCGCCATCGGCCCGGCCTTTGTGAACCATCCACTCCCAATAGAGCGCCGTCGCTACCAAGCTTTCAGTCTCGCTGCGGTCCCATGGTAGAGGACTGAAGCCCCCCATTTTCTTGAGCGAGAGAGCAATGTCGCGTCCGTCGCGGATGATGTGCACAAACAGCGCGTTGGGTATATCTCGTTTCACGCGCTCCACGTGCAGTACATTGTCAGGATCGTATACCGCCCAGCGCTGCATTTGCTGACTGCGGGCCACAGAATCCATGACGACGCGGATGAAATCTCCGCCGGTGCGGCATTCGTCCAGGATGCGCGCCGACAATTGCTCGGCATCAAGGCCCGTGCGCCGAAAACCCTTGCTCCGCAGCCATGTCTCGAGGATACCTTCGCGGTGCGCCCGGCTTTTCATGGAGCCGAAGCGAGGAATCAGAATCTTGTAAATCGGCAGAAAACCGCGGTAGATGGCAAAGCCGCCCGAGGACAACAACATATCGTATAGCAGGTTCGTCCCAGAGCGGTGACAACCCATCACGAAGACAGGGGAATGCTTGCGATCACTAGGGCTCGGTGTGGCCACCCTAAAAATCTTATCACGCAAGGCGCCCTGGGCTCTTTGAAGCCCTTGCTAAAACAGGGGTTACCGAAGTCACCAGAGCTCTTGTTTTGGCCGCGACTTCGATTTCTACTCTACGCCGGCAATGGCGGTTTCGACCGCGTCAATATCGGCCCCCAGGTCGCGGCCGTCGGAAGCAGCGGCAACGCCGGGAGATACCTTGGGACACCCTGGCCCCTTTGCGTGGCAGACCCTGGGATCTTTGGCGATGGTGCCCTTGAGGTCGCGGATACCGGCCTCTTCTGACGACAAGACGGTGATGTTTCCTTTGGGGAAAGATCCGCGCGCGCTGATGATGAGGTTCCTATCGAACTTATACGGATCAAAGCACGCTTGCAGAACGGCTTCCGAGCCTTGCCCCTGGGCCTTGGAGGCGCAACTATCGGGTAGTCCCGCCGAAGCCACCGGCGGCCGTCGATTTCCGACGGAAAATACGCTATTGGTCAGCGTCAAGTTTTGCAGCTTCGCTCCGTTGTTCAGGACCGAGAGCAGACAGCCCGTGACAAACGCGGTTACGTGATCAATCTGGACGTCATGCACCGGTGGATGCGCAGAGACCAGAATCAGGAACGTGCCACCGCCTTTGTAGTCCTTGTCATGCAGATCGTCGGCGAAGATGTCGTGAATGCTGAAGCGTCCGCCATCGGCGGCGGCATCGCCGGTCTTGGTTAGCGCGGTCGCAATCTGCAGGACTCCGGCAACATTTCTAATCCGATTAAAACGGATGGTCACGTCGTTGACGCGGCAAACCGGGCAGTGGCCGGACTGATTCACGGCAGTAAGCAGGATGGAATATCCGGTCTGGCTGAAACCGCCCCAGGAGTTCTCCAGCAGATTGGCCTCAAACAAAACGCGAAGCGCGCTCTTGAGTTCGAAGTTGTTCTTGACGATATAGGGTTGTCCCGAAGCGGTCGGCTTGTAGCCTGGTTGGTCCTCTTTCCAGAGCATGGGACGGAAGAGATGATTGCGGCGGATTTCGATGTCGGTCGGAATGACGCTGGCGGCACTCCCACCGAACAGAATGTTCTCTCCGGAGGACTCGAGAAAGTTGTTGTAAAACTTAATGGTGGAGATGGGATCGTCGCCGCTGCCGCCACCTACAGCGGTTGCATCGGTGCATTTTCCGGTGCGCGCTATGCAATTCAGGCCGCTAATGTACGAGTTGATGACGGCAATCGACTGCGAGCCGTGGATGATTCCAATGCCGTGGCCCACTTCACTGCCCTCGGCGGGGTGCACCCATGTGCGATCGAAGATGATGTGGTTTGCGTGTTCGGCGGTGGCGACACGGCTGATGTTGGCTTCCGGGGCTGTAGTCCACTCAATGCCAATGAACCGGACGTGATCTCCAACGGACGCGCCCTCGGGACGCCGCGTCACGAGGGTGGCGAGCAATTTGGCCGGTCCACCGGCGGGTTGGGCAAAGGGCGGGCGCCCGGGAAGGCTTGCAACTCCCGCCCATGCGGGAGAAATACGCGTGCCTTCGGGGGGAAGCTTGGAGTCGGGCGTGTCGGTTCGCACCGTAATGTAGTGCTGGTCGTCGCATTTTTTTGCGGGTAGCTCTTTTACTTCGAAGGAGGCTCCGGCGGGCAGCAACAGCGTGTCTCCGCACTTGGCGCCGTCGATGGCGGCGGCCAGATCTGATTTTGCGGAGACGCGGACCTGTTTTCCCGGCGACGGCGTTCCATCGAGCGCGGTGTAGTAACAGGTTTTGGGGAGTTCGGCGATTCCGTCCTTGGCGCCAAACTGCGCGGCATTGCCCTTATCACAATAGGCATTTTCGCCGGTCGGAGGTGCAGCCGCCAGTGCCGGCAGCACGGACCAGGCGAAAAAAGCGGAGACGAGACAGAAAAAATGAAAAACTTTCCACCGCGAGCTTTTCACCAAGGGACCAAAGCGACAGAACCGCAAAGGGAGCGGAGCCATGTTTCAGTTTCTCCTTAGAGTATCCATCGCACACCCTGTGGATACACGTGTAATCACCGCGAAGAGTCTTTCTCTCCACAGTGTTACCGGGATAAATGGATAATAGCACGGGCCGGATCGATCGATTTTCCGGGGTGGCTCATGAATTGTGGAGAAAAAAGAGAGGTCCGCGGCGAACCGCGGACCTCGATTAGCTGAGAGCTAAAAAACCGTCGAAGCTGAAACGTTACTCGACGTTCGCCAGCGCTGCGTTGAGCCCAACAATGTCGGCCCCGACATCCTTGCCGTCGGTGCTCTTGGTCTTGTAGGGGCTACTCGGCTGAAGCTCGTAGTTTCCGCCATTGCCGTTGTTGAAGTTGACGAACCTGGCATCATCGATGGTTTGCGGGAACATGTTGTTCGATGGCCACTTCGACGGAGGAAACGCCGCGGGACTCGCGACCAGGGCGTTGTTGGCGAATGTAAAGGT